>JBGSZV010000257.1:0-14280 GCA_041750235.1 Phycisphaerales bacterium | reverse complement strand
GCCGCCCGCGTCGCCGACCACATCGGCACCACCCACGCCGAAGCCCACATCACCCGCGAACTCTTCATCGAACGCTGGCAGTGGATGATCCGCGAACTCGGCGTCCCCCTCTCAACCCCCAACGAAGTCGCCATCCACGCCGTCGCCGCCCGCCTCCGCGCCGACAACTGCATCGTCACCCTCTCCGGCGAAGGCGCCGATGAACTCTTCGCCGGCTACGAAGGCCCCATGCGCAGCGCCCTCGCCTTCACTCAGGCCGCAAGCCGCGCGCCCCTCGCCGATCACGCCATGCACGCCCTCTACGCCAGCGCCTGGGTCAACGCCGAAACCAAGGCCGCCGTCGTCAACGAGAACATCCGCGCCGACCTCGACAACGACGCCTGGCTCCACGGCGTCTACGTCGACGAGTTCCGCGCCATGGCCGACGAAAGCAACGGCCGCCTCCTCGACGCCCATCTCCGCATGCAGCGCCGCGTCAACCTCGCCGGACTCCTCCAGCGCCTCGACACCGCCACCATGCTCAACGGCGTCGAAGGCCGCACGCCCATCGCCGACATCCGCGTCGCCGAACTCGCCGAGAGCCTGCCGATGTCGCTCAAGTTCGCCGTCGACGACGACACCGAACCAAGCACTTCCGGGGGTGGGGGGGTCGCGGTCGCCACAAAGGTCCGCACCAAGATCGCCCTTCGCGACGCCTTCCGCGACATCGTGCCGCAGGAAGTCATGGACCGCCCCAAGGCGAGTTTCCCGCTGCCGTTCCAAGGCTGGATGGCGGATGCCGTGCCGGTGCTCGATCGCTCGGCGCTGGTGCGCGAAGTCTTCAACGGCGCCGCCATCGCCGCCGTCAAGACGCAGCCCGAGAAACTCTGGAACCTCGCGTGGCCGATGCTCAACCTCGCCATGTGGGGCGAGTCGCAGGGCTTTTAGCAGACCGTTCCAAACCGGCCCAGCAAAACGCTCACGTCCAGACCGTTCACTGTGCCGTCACCATTCAGATCACCGCCCGTACCCGTCGGCACGCTGCTCCCGAAGTTCCCCAGCAGCACGCTCAGGTCGGCACCATCAACAACGCGGTCGCCGTTGGTATCGCCCTGACACGCCGGCGGCGCGACGATCACCGTCACCACATCGCCCACTTGGATCGGCGTCCCGGGAATCACATAGCTGAATGTCACCGGATACGTCCCCGGCGGGCACGCCGCGGGCGTCTGCACGTTCGGCATCCACGTGAAATCAATCGTGCCCGGAGGCGCTGAGATATTGATCGACCCCGGCCCCATGCACGGCAAGCCGCTCATCACCACCTGGAACAACCCGAACTGATCGAAGATGCCCTGGATGCTCGCCGTGAACCGCGCGTTGCCCCCCTGCGGGATCGTCTGCGTCCGCGGCGTCACACTGATCGTGATCGTCGATCGCTCCGCGCTTGGGCGCAGGTCATCGGCCCGCGCCACGCAGGCGACAATTCCAAGGACACCAATGGCACACAAAGACGTGGCAACACGCATGGCTCTCTCCCTCACGACCTCCCCAAACGGGGATGGCTCACCGGTTTCAGCGTAACAGGCGGGGTCGAAATAGCGAGAGGCAACGCCCAAGCGACCAAAACGCCCAGATTCGGCTCTACGCGTAAGTGACGACCCGCTCACACGTTACGGCGGCCGCGTGGGACGCGACATGGGAGTGGGGTGGTTGAGACGGACGGGGAGGAGTGGGTGGGGGCGCTTGCCGGCGGCGCGTCTTGCGGCGGCGAGGGGGGAGAGGACGTCTTGAGTCTTGGGTCTTGAGTCTTGGGGTGCTACAGAAGACGCACACTCTCTCTCGGCGCGTCGGGATCTCTCTGTGTCGGGTGATAAAGACACGCCCTCTCTGTCACTCGCCGAGCCTCGTGACATCTCTCCCGTCGGTGACGGGAGAGAGTGCAGATTGGCTCCCGTCGGTGACGGTGACTTGCCCTCTCTCCCGGCGCGCCGGGATCTCTCCGTGTCGGGTGAATGAGACACACCCTCTCTGTCACTCGCTGAGCCTCGTGACATCTCTCCCGTTGGAAACGGGAGAGAGTGCGGGCTGTCTCCCGTCGGTGACGGGAGAGAGGACGATCCGGCTCCCGTTGGTGATGGGAGCAGCTCCTCGAGGGGTGGGACTGGTTTGGCTGCGAGGAGTTCGGGGGTGAGTTGGGGGAGTTCGGCGAGGAATGTTGGAGTGCCGTAGACCTGGCGGCGTTTGTTGTTTTTCTCGAAGCGTCCGGCGAGGAGTTCTTCGCGTTTTTCGAGGGTGATGGAGCCCAGACGTTCGGACCGGAAGACATTCAACTCTGATTGGGCTGCTTTGAGTTCGTTGTAGATGCGGTTGTCGCGGTCGATGAAGGTGTAGACGGCGCGCTCGAGGTCGGCTTTGGTTTTGTAGCCGGGCAACATGCAGTGCGCCATGACGTGGTTCTCTGGCGCATCTTTGCGGATCTGGCAGATGTGCTCCTCGGGGACGACCCAGCCGGTCTGGGGGTCGGTGTCGCCGGGGGAGAGGTCTGCGCCGAAGGGTTTCTTCTTGCGGGGGTCGCCTTTGGTGGGGGTCCAGTCGTCGGACGAATGGCGCGGTGCGCTGTGCGCAGTGCGCGATGCGCCTGAGGCGGTGCGGTCGTTCAAGACTTCGCAGCGCTGGATGTAGGCGTTGGTGCGCTGGATGTGGGTTGCGGCGAGTGTGATGGAGCGGGCGGCGTAGATTCGGATGCGGGGGTCCTCGTCTTTGAGGGCATCGCGCATCGCCTGGGCGGCGGCGGCGAGATCTTCAGCGAAAGGATTGGGGAGCGCATCGCTCACGGGGCACACCTCTACAAAGGGGTGAGCGACCACGGATTGGCGCGCGCTGGGGTGCTATGCGCTTTTGGGTGGTACGGCGAAGTTGTTGATTGGGTTGGGGTTGCGCGAATGTGTGCGTGGGGGTGATTTTGTTATGCGCGGGGGCGCGGGTGGGCGCGCATTTGTGGTCACTCCTCTGCCCCTGCCGGGGCAGGGGGTTCAATGGATCGAGATCCACGGGTTGCGTTCGCTCGCGGACTCGCTCACTCCACCCGTGGCTACAAGCCTTCGCCCCGTTGGGGCGGGGACGTGTGTGCTGGGGGTGTGCGCGGGGGCGCGGGTCGGCGCGTAAACCCGGTCAATACGAGAGGGAGTAGGAAAGGCCGGGAGCACGGCCAGCGGAGCTGGCCATGGCACGGAGGTGGGGAAGCCCCGAAGGGGTGTCCGTCAATAGCCCAGGGTGGAGCGAGCGAGTCTGCGAGTGAGCGGGAACCCTGGGTTCGTGGTGTGTGTTGTTGGAGCCGCCCTGCCCCCGGAGCGGGGCAGAGGGATTCGTCGCGAGCTTGCGCTCGCGGCTCTGTGTAAGGCGATTGGTTTGCGTGACATGGCCAATGCTCTTGATTGGCTATGGGCCGTTGGTTTGGACGCTCGCGCTCCTGCTATTCGCTCAAGAACCGTTGAAGGCGATTTACGAGCTGTTCGGGCTTACGTGTCTGACACTCCCAAACAACGAGCACGCGCCAGCCTGCTCGGCGGAGTGACCCAAGCGTGCGGCGATCACGACTACGATTCGCTTCTCGCTTTGAGCGCCAGTAAGCAACATTGGTAGCAGGTGTACTTCTGCCCCGCTTGCATGTGTGCATATGCCAGTAGCAACCGTGGACCAGTACGATGAGTCCGCGACCAGGCATCACGATGTCCGGCTTACCGGGCAAATTCGCGCGGTGCAACGAGAATCGGCATCCGAGTTCATGGAGCTTCGAACGCACAATCCGCTCAGGTGTAGTGTCGCGACTCTTAACAGCCTGCATGCACGCGCGACGCTCGGCGGAACTGAGGTTGTCGGGCATGGCTTACGCCAACGCCTTCTTTGGTAGTGCACTGTTTGAAGTCGTGCTGCGGCCTGCGACCGCCTCATCCTCATACACTGGCGTCAGGATGTTCTTGTCCAGCCAGCGGATGACCGGTACACATACGCCGTCCCCGAAGCCGAATAGGGATTGAATCGTGTTCTCGGCAAGAACGAAGTCGGGCGCGCCTTGGAGCCGCGCGTACTCGCGCGGGGACATCCATCGGAACCGCACACGACCATCGTCGATCACCATGACGATCTGGCGCGCTTCCACCTCTGGGAGTGCGGAGGTACACCGAGATCGCAGGGTATGGACGTCCCTCTGAACGGTTCCGTCGGAACGACAACTACGCGACAGCAACATTGGCACGCCACGATGCCGAAATGGTGGTCTGGTACTTGCATTCGGATTGGAGATTCGCGGTCGGGTCGGGAAAAACCTTTGCAATAGGGTTCGATTCGATGTTGCCCACGACGACCAGCCAGTAGTCGGCGCGCCGAGCCTTGGCTTCGCACCACTCGCGATCGGTGAACAAGATGCCGCCTCGCTTCTGTTTCATTCCCTTCACTTCGATGGCAAGACTATCCCGCTTGTGCACCCCGAAGTCGTACCCGCGTGCGAGTTCGCGATGGTCGAGAATGAGCTTGGCGGCGACATCCACGATCTTCTCCGAGTTAGCGAGAAAGAAATCTTCCGCTAGGCGTCCCGTGCGCAATCTCTCCGCCACATTCTGTACGCGCACAGCAGGCGTGCTCAGTGGCGTCACCACTTCTTCCACCGCCTCCGGGTCGTGGGCAAGGATGCGGTCGATCATCTCCAATAGCGCCGCGTCGCTCACATCGCACAACTGGCCCATGACACGCTGGCGATCGAGACGCATCGGGCGATCTTTCCACCCTTTGCGTGCATTACCGTGGACGGGATCAAACTCGTCGCGCAGGTTCTTTATTGAAGCGGGAGCTACTTCGAGGGCTTCGCCCGCGCGACGAAACGCCTCTTTCCAACTCTTGAGCTTGTGAGCCTCTAGATATGCCCGGTCCAACCGACTCATGGCATAGCCGACGATCAGGGCGGAGGTCTCCAAGAGCGGTTTGCGCAAGTTAGTCGCCACATGCAAATGGTACTGATAGTCCGTGGACTTCGTCGGGCGGGTGCGAACCCTTCTCTGGTCAGGAGTCGTGCGACGACGACCGCTCAGCCATATGGAGTTCCCACGATGTCAGACAGGCATACGATCGTGATTTGCGTTGAGAAGGGAATAGTGCGAGAGGTGCAGTTCTGCGACTGCTCTCCGGCTGTAGCCGTGGAGGTGCGGACCTACACACGATCGAAGCGGGCCGCCAGCAAAGCCCAGCCAGCGTGGTTCATGTCCGGAGGCGACATTCAGACGTCCCACTTCAAGCGTGACGAACGAGGGGTGTATGAGACGATGTACTACGAGTCGGACGCCGAAGGCGAGTGAAGCGCGACTATCCCGATATCTTTCTCAAGACTTTCGACTACTCGAAGTTGCCCGTGCGTTCGCGGGATGACAAAGTGATCGGCGCAGCAATTCGCGGGAGAGACAAAAAGCCAGTGCGAGTGCCGGACGGTCTGGAGATCAAGACGTCGCGAGACTATTCGAGTATTGATTGCCACTTTCCGCACGTCGGGTTGCATCTGATGTTGTCATTTGTGACAAAAGGTCCGAGCGTAGTTGTGGACGATGTGCTTGTCGCGTTCTTGCGGTACGCAGACTACCGCATCACTGTCACCAAGACGAAGGCAACAACACTCAAGGCGTCCTTCTCGCGTGCGCCGTTCTTTTCACTGTTGCCCGCGCCGCGTTGATAGTTGATTGAGCCGCTTTCAACGATCCCAGTGCGCCGACATGGCACGCGAGTGCGTGTGGATGTTGAGTGGTGGGATGAGAGTGGGAATGAAGTGAGGGGAGAAGGGGAAGACCCCCTCCCTCACACTCGGGGTACGGGAACACCGCATCCGCCGCCCAACCCCCCGCACCCCACACTCCACACCCACGTTGCCCGAAAACAACTCCCCCATCTTCCCAACCCCTCACCACCCCTCAAAAACCCATCCCTCCCCCACGGCATCGCCCTTGCATCTCTCCTGCCGTGACCAAGACTCGCACCATCCGCGCGGTCGCTCTGTTGGCCTTCGGCGCCCTGATCGCCGGCAGTGGGGGCGGTTGCGCCAAGCCCATGCCCACCGGGCTCTCCGGGGGCAGCGGCTCCTCGCGGCTCTGGCAGGACAACGCCGCCCAGGCCGTCGTGCTGACGGATGACCTCGACGCCCACCAGTACGCCCCCAACGGCAGCATCCCCTTTGATCGCTTCGAATACGCCCGCCGGGATGCCGACCTCAACGCCGGACGCCCCGGCCCCCTCCGCGCCAGCCAGCAGTGGCCCGAACCCGCCCGTCCCCAGGAACGCCGCTTCCGCTTCCGCTACTGGAAGTACGAGTAGGGGTGGGGCGCTGTGCGCGGTGCGCCGCACGCCGCTTGGAATTCCCCCGCAAGCCGCACGTCGCAGGCCGCAAGCCGCCCCGTCCACCCGGCCTAGGACCGCTAAAACGCACCCCCTTCAGGCCGATTTGCGGACCCCAAAACGTTCCCAAGTCAAGCGTTGACCAAAAGTTGCAAGCGTGTCATACTCGCCGCTCGTGGTGATTGTCCGCCCTTGGGTAGACAATTCGCTCCGACCCCGCCGGCCATGACCGCCCGCGGCTCGCTTCCCACGATGCCGTGGGACCGCGCGGAGCGACTTGTGGCCCCATTGGGCATCGTCAAGGTTTGGTTCGTCCTCGCCCTCTCGGGTGCGGTCGGAGGCGTGCATGCCCACCGTCACCAAAAAAGAGCTGATCGACCGGATCGCTGAGGCCACAGGCCAAAAACGCGTCGCGGTCAAGCGGACGGTGCAGCAGTTCCTCAACGAAGTGGTCCGCGAGCTGGGCAACGGCAACCGCCTCGAGTTCCGCGATTTCGGGGTCTTTGAGATCCGCGAACGCCGTCCACGTAAAGCGCAAAACCCCAAGACGCTCGAGCAGGTCGAGGTTCCGGCGAAGCGGGTGGTGAAGTTCAAGGTCGGACGGCAGATGCAGAAGTCGCTGGATGACCCGACGGGGACGGTCGAGTCGCTGCCGATCGATATTGACGACGACGAATAGGGCCCTGCGGCGTGCGTCCTGCGACGTGCGGCGCGGATCACCACCACAACAGCAAGATTTCCCCCGGCGCGTCTTCCAAGCCGCAGGCCGCAAGTCGCAAGCCGGCTCCGCCTCCTGCTATCCTCTACTCCCTCCTTTTCCCGCCTCTTTCCGGAGCCACGCCCATGCCCTCGACTGCTGATCTCCTCGGCCCTGATGCCGCAAAGCTGCTGTCTTACGAGTCCAAGTTCATCCCCCGGAACACGCTGCACCTGCCGGGGCCGGACTTTGTGGACCGGGTGATCTCGCAGTCCGATCGGCCGCCCGCGGTGCTGCGGAACTTCCAGCACATGCTCAACACCGGCCGCCTCGCCGGCTCCGGTTACCTCAGCATCCTTCCCGTCGACCAGGGCATCGAGCACTCCGCCGGCGCCTCCTTCGCCCCCAACCCCATCTACTTCGACCCCGAGAACATCGTGAAGCTGGCGATCGAGGGCGGGTGCAACGCCGTCGCGAGCACGCTGGGGGTGCTGGGGTCGGTGGCGCGGAAGTACGCCCACAAGATTCCGTTCATGGTGAAGCTCAACCACAACGAGCTCCTCACCTACCCCAACAAGGCCGACGAAACCCGCTACGGCAGCGTCCGCCAGGCCTTCGAAATGGGCGCCACCAGCGTCGGCGCCACCATCTACTTCGGATCCGATCAGTCCACCCGACAGATCGATGAGGTCTCGGGCTGGTTTGAGGAGGCTCACTCCTACGGCATGGTCACGGTGCTGTGGTGCTACATCCGCAACAACGCCTTCAAGGTGAAGGGCGCGGATGGGAAGACCATCGACCACCACACCTCGGCGGACCTGACGGGGCAGGGCAATCACCTCGGCGTCACCATCCAGGCCGACATCATCAAGCAGAAGCTCCCCACCCAGAACGGCGGATACGCCGCCCTCAACTCCGGCGGCAGCTCCTATGGCAAGTTCGACAAGCGCGTCTACACGGCGCTGGCGGGCTGCAACGAGGACGGCACGGGCGGGAACCCGATTGATCTGTGCCGTTACCAGGTGATCAACTGCTACGCGGGTCGCTCACCGCTGCTGAACTCCGGCGGCGAGAGCAAGGGCGCGAGCGATATGCATGACGCGATCGCGACGGCGGTGATCAACAAGCGCGCCGGCGGCATCGGGCTGATCTCGGGGCGCAAGGCGTTCCAGAAGCCGATGAAGGAAGGGGTGGCGTTGTTTAATGCGATTCAGGATGTGTATCTCGATAAGTCGGTGACGGTGGCGTAACTGACCCCTCTCCGGGTGCCACTAAGCAGGGTCTTCCTGCTTAGTGCCGGACTGCTGCAACTCATGACACGTGACACGAGGCGGACTTTCGCCTCGTGTTTTGCTTTCTCTGGATCTCACGGTGGGCGGTCGCGCGGGGACTGAGGCTTTGAGCGCGGGGTTGGTGCGTTGGATGTGGGTTGCGGCGAGGGTGATGGAGCGGGCGGCGTAGATGCGGATGCGGGGGTCTTCGTCTTTGAGGGCATCGCGCATCGCCTGGGCGGCGGCGGCGAGATCGTCGATGAAGGGATTGGGGAGGGGAGTGGGCATGGGCCCCGGCGCGCCGGGATCTTCGACAGTGGGCAATGGTGAAAGGGCAAATGGCAAAGGGCCAAATGGCAAATTGGATGCGGTCGCTATAGAGGGGTGGGCGGCCACGAGTTGGCGCGCGCTGGGGTGCTATGCGCTTTTGGGTGGTAGGGGGAAGTTGTTGAGTTTGTTGGAGTTGCGTGAATGTGCGCGCGGGGGTGATTTTGTTATGCGCGGGGGCGCGGATTGGTGCGCATTTGTGGTCACTCCTCTGCCCCTGCCGGGGCAGGGGGTTCAATCGGATCGAGATCCACGGGTTGCGTTCGCTCGCAGACTCGCTCACTCCACCCGTCCCGGCGCGCCGGGAGATTCCCGCGCCCCGTTGGGGCGGGGACGTGAGCGGGGTGGGGTGATCGGTGGGATTGGGAACGGCGTGATTGGAGAGATGCAGAGTGGAGGGAGAGGAAGTAGGTGGCAGAGCCCTCACCCGACGTTGCAAGGCCAACGTCGACCTCTCCCATCGTCAAAGCACGATGGGAGAGGAAGGGGAAAGCGGCGGCGTGGGGACGTGGGCGTGGTGCCGGAACTTGCGGAAATCTGAAGGGGGGCGGCTGTCGTCAAGATTGCATGAAGTCCCGACATTCCGCCTGTCATTCCGGCTTTGTCGGAGATGATGGCGTCGGACCCCCGTTGGGCCGCGTGGCGGTTGAGGGTGGGTCGGGATGGTCGTGGGAGACTTGCCGATGTTCAGTCGTTGCGGTTTCGCTGGGTTCGTGCTTGCGGTGGTGATGATTCTGCCGGTCGCCGCCTACGCCGGCGACACGGTGGGGGACACGTGCTCCGGCGCGATCGATATTCCGGGCCAGCCGCCCTACACGGCCAACTGGAACTTCAGCCAGTCGTTCCTCGGTGACGACGGCCCGATCGGATCGTGCAACGGCTCGGGCGGCGCGGCCATGCGGGAATCCGTGTGGTTCGAGTGGACCCCTGACGCCGACTGCTCCGCCACGGTTCGGCTCAGCAGCAACGACGACAAAGTGCTCCTGGTTCTTCAGAACCCCTGCGGCAACTTCGTCGAGGTCGCCTGCGCCGACGCGTGGGGAGCGTTCAACACCGAGTCCGTCACCTTCCAGGCCGTCCAGGGCGCGACCTACTTTTTCGTGGTCGGCAACTTCAATCCGACCGGCAACACCAACATCTTCAGCATCTCGCTGACGTGCGACGGTCCTCCCCTCAACGACGAGTGCGTCGGGGCGGTCCCGCTTAACTGCAACTCGGCGATCGTCGCGGATGTCCGCTTCGGCAGCATCCTGTCGAATGATCCCAACGCGTTCCCCTGCTATGACAGCTTCGGCCACGGCTCGCTGTGGTACTCGTTCGTTCCGCTGGGCACCACGGCGACAGTTTCCACCGAGTCTCCGACGACGCTCGGCATCAGCCTCGACAGCCTCCTGGAGGTCTACTCGGGTGCGTGCGGGGCGCTGACGCAGGTCGCGTGCAACGACGACATCTCGGGTTCCAATCGTCTCTCCCGCATCGAGCTGGCGGGGCTCAATCCGAACGACACGTACTACATCCGCGTCGCCGCCAAGACGCCGTTGGACATGGCGGAGTATGTCGTGTCCGTGCTGTGCGGCGCGCCGGTGATCGCCGGGGATGAGTGCACGGACCCCGACGCGGTGGCGTGCGGGAGTGTGGCCTTGGCGGACCTGAGCGTCACGACGTCGAACCCGACGGACCCGGTGTATCCCTGCCGTGTGAATGGGGCGGGGCAGGGGGTCAACTCCCGGTGGTTTGAGTTCCAGGCCCAGACGACGAGCGTGCGGCTCACGACGGGCATTGTCTCGGGCGGGACCGCTGATGACACGCTGCTGGCGGTGTACGGGGGCTTCTGCGGGAGCCTGGTGCAGTTCGGCTGCGACGACGACTCGGGCCCCGGCTTCCTGTCGGACGTGGTCGTGAACGGCCTGGTGATCAATGCGATCTACACCGTCCAAGTCTCGGCGTACGACGTGACCGACGTGGGCGTGTACTCGCTCAATGTCGAGTGCATCGGCCTCTGCACGGCGTGCCCGCGGAACCGGGGTGATGCGAACGGCGACTGCGCGACAAACGGCGCGGACCTGTCGGTGCTGCTGAGCCAGTTCGGGCAGGGCGTGACGCCCAGCACCGGCGGCGACTTCAACGGTGACGGGCTGGTCAATGGCGCGGACCTGTCGGTGCTGCTGGGGAACTTCGGCTGCAACTGATGGCGGGGGTGGGTGCCTGGTTGCGATCTGCGTGCTTGGCTGTTTCACTGGTGGGATGAGGCCACGGCAGCGGGCGCGGGTGGAGTGGTGGGGGTTGTATGCGGTGTCTGCGCTGTTGCCTTTGGCATACGCCGCATACGCGCTCTTCCTGTTTCGATCAAAGATCAGTTCATCGTCGGTGGCGATGTTTCTGCTGATCGTTGCCGTGTGTCTCTTGGTGGCGTTCCCCAGTGTTTGGAAAGCGAACTCTCGGGTCAGTCATCGGCGGCGGTACAGGAAGCGGATGCGGGCGTGGATGCGGACGCGGAGTGAGTGTGCGCGGTGTGGGTATGAGTTAGCGGGTTTGGAGAAGTGTCCGGAGTGTGGGAGGGCGTGGGGGAGGGTTCAGAGGCCATAGCCGAGCAAAGCCTCGGCCATGGCACACGCTGTTGGGCCATTCCAGGCGCCGATGCTGTCCGCCGGTCCTGTTAGTGTGGACAACGCCAGTGTATTGCATTCGGGTGGGTGTGTCGTATGCTCTGCGGCAATGAAAACGCAGCCCACGCCATACGACAAGTTTCACGAAATGATTCTTGTCTATCTAAGTGACCGAAAGCACCACAAGCTCGCAGAAGTGGGCAACTACTTTATGCGGGGTGTCGGCATTCACACCCAGGAAGCGAGTTTGGCCTGCTGGCTAAAGTGCATGGATCTCATTTTTGCAAAGTACGTGGAGTACAGCACCAAGCCCAATCCGAATGAATCCGAGTACCCGCTGATCGATGAGCTATGGATTACCGATGCAGGATTCGGGGTTCTCGACACTGTGCGCAGCTAGGAACTGCATACGGCTGCGCGTACAGCGTGCGTAAATGGCCCGCTAGAGCGATGCGAGTGCATTCGCTGCTTCGGGTTGTGGTTGCAGTGACTTGCCGTATCATTCGGTTCGAGCCATGAGTGTGGTTAGCTTTGCCGAGTTCATCGCAGCCGTAAAGCCGCGCAATCGCAGCTCTCAGTATCACATTTTGGCGGCGATGTACGTTCTGGGCGCAGGCGTGAGCCCGGTTACGGTTCGACAAATCGATGACTTGCTCAAGGGGCACTTGCCGAAGTCAAAGCTGCCAGCTGACATCGATGGTTCACTTCGGCAATATGTCGGATTAGTCGAGTCTCGCAAGACGAAACCAGTGACTTGGGGACTTACCACAGTTGGACTCGATCGATTACGCGACAAAAGCGGATTGTAGTTCGATAAGGGCACTGGGTCCACAAAATTCGGACTGGACGTTGGGATTGTGTGTGCGTTGTACTCACCTGAACTTACAGCTTTCAAGGCAGCTTGCGGAAAGGGAATTGTTTGGAAAGAAGAGACTACGAATGGCTTCACTCATGTGTATGAGTCTTGCACCCTGGAAACTGACCGTGGCAGCAAGCTAGCAATAGTGTCGTCAGCACAAACGACAATGGGGCTGACTTCTGCGGCCATTCTCACAACTCAGATGATCATGCGATTTAGGCCCCGGCTCGTCGTAATGGTCGGAATTGCTGCGGGCACTCGCTCTGGAGGAAAACAGCTTGGGGACGTACTGGTTGCCGACCCCAGTGTTGATTACAACTCTGGCAAGCTCGTCGATGACGACGGAACACAACGGCTTCAGCCGGACCCTCACCCTGTCGGTATCGCCAAGCGGATCCGGGCAGTGCTGCTCCGGTACAACGAAGACACCGAACTCTTCGAAGGCTTCCGCAGGCAGTGGAAGGGAAAACTGCCCGACAAGCCCAACCGTTTGCACGTGGGTCCCGTAGGAGCGGCCGATCAAGTCATCAACAACCCCGAGAAGATCAAGGAGATTCAGCTCAGTTGGCGGAAGCTCATTGGTCTTGAAATGGAGACATATGGGGTTTACCGTGCATGCGAAGAGAGTCCTAAGCCGGTGCCTCGTCACGTAGCGTTCAAGGCAGTGTGTGATTTCGCAGAACAGAAGTCGGACGATTGGCAAGGCTATGCCGCGTTCATGGCGGCGTCCTTCGCCGTGTACTTCTTGAAGGCACACTGGGAAGAGATAACGGACATCATCGGAGGTGATTGATGGCGACCAAGACAGGCAATGCGCCCGACCCCGAAATTCAGGCGATTGCGGAAGTATTCAGCACCCTCAAGGGGTTGGATGCAGATTCGCAGACCCGCGTAATCGACTACGTTCGACGGAAGCTCGGCTTGTCAGTGGAAATCCGCGGATCAGCCGAGGATGACATCAAGCCTTTGATGCGCGGGCCCGATCCGGTTGCTCTTGCACCTGTTACGTCAGCTGCGGGCGTGAGTCCGATGGCCGACAAGTGGCTGCGCCGAAGCGGATTGAGCATGCCACAAATCGAGCGGGTGTTCAACATTGGCGCTCAGGACGAGATTGACGTTGTGGCGAACAAACTATTGGGGAAGACCAAGGCTGCACGGTCTCGTGAAGTCATTCTGCTTAAGGCCGCTGCAAACTACCTCTCGACAGGTGTCCCGAAAGTGAATCACGAGGTGGTAAAGCAGACCTGTGAGCACTACGACGCATATGACGTCACCAATTTTTCAAAAACCATTAAGTCGATGGCGCCGGAGCTTTCTGGCTCAAAGCAGAGTGGATACACGCTGACAGCGAGAGGGCTTGCTGCAGCTGCTGATCTAATTAAGCAGATGTCGGGGGTTGGCGGGAGTCCGTCTTGAAGCTCAGCCGTAGCTCTGATCGCGTTCCTACGCATCACATGTGCTTCACAATCGCCTCGCCGAACTCCGAGCACTTGAGCTTGATGGCGCCTTCCATCATGCGGTGGAAGGCGTAGGTGACGGTCTTGGCGTCGATGGCGCCGTCCATGCCCTTGATGATGAGGTCGGCCGCGTGGGGTGGTTCATGGACGTGAGCGCCATCGGATGATATGGATTCGTCAAGCCCCATTGTTGCTGACTGAGGGAAGTTCGAACCGGGCCGGCACGGCCCGGCTCGCTTTGGACAACGCCAACGCTCCCTGACGGTCGCGTCTCGTGGTTGCTGCGTGCGATGGCTGTTTACTTGGCCGGCCGCACGATCACGTTGAACGGGATCGTGATGGGTGATTCGTGGGCGACATCGGTGGTGAACTGGATGTTGCCGCGGTAGAGGCCGGGG
Source organism: Phycisphaerales bacterium (assembly GCA_041750235.1). GTDB lineage: Bacteria > Planctomycetota > Phycisphaerae > Phycisphaerales > UBA1924 > JBGSZV01. The sequence continues at coordinate 311 of JBGSZV010000257.1, read as the reverse complement.
GTGTCGCCGGCGGGGCCGGTGAGGGTGAGGCGCTGGGCGTTGTTCTCACCGGGCTCGGACTTGAGGGTGAAGCCCTCGAGTGAGCAGTCCAGGATCTCCGCGCTGACGATCTTGAAGGGCGCGTTGTCGGGGGCGGTGATGGTGATGGTGGATTCGACCTGCGCGCCGGGGTTGGTCGGGTTGATGCGGAAGAGCCGGGGCGTGATGGTCAGGCGTGAGCGGATGTTGGCGGAGACGTGGCCCTCGACGAGCTGTTCGGCGGGCGCGGTGTCCGGCGATGGGCGCGCGTGGCCGCGGATGGTGAGCGGGGC
>JBGSZV010000256.1:0-9485 GCA_041750235.1 Phycisphaerales bacterium | reverse complement strand
TCCGTCGCCGACGCCCTCGACAGCCGGCGACAGCGCGTGCCGCTCCGGCGCGATGGTCGTCAGGTCGGGCTTCGTCGCCGCCGCAACATGCGGGCTCTTGAGCAGCACAGCCGGGTCCGCGTTGTCCATGAACCCGGCCTTCAGCCAGCTCTCGTTGCTCGTGTTCTCGAGCAGCCGCCGCACGAGGTACGCCATGCCGGGGATCATCTCGCCCACCGGCACGTACTCGCGCACCCGCAGCCCCATCTCGGCGCCCGCGGACTTGAGCTGGTCCGCCATGCCGTGGAGCATCTGCAGTTCCAGCGCCTCACGCGGCAAGCCACGCCGCTCCAACGCATCCATCGCCGCCGAGATCGACCGCACGTTGTGCGACCCCAGCGCCAGCTTCACGCCGCCCTCGCCGGCCTTGCGCGGCGTGGCATCCAAGTATGTCTCGACCATCCGCTCAAAGCACGCATCCGTCTCGCGCTTCGTGCCCCACACCGGACAGGGCCAGCCCTGCTGCTCCGCATGAATCGTCTCATAGTCCCAGTACGCGCCCTTCACCAGCCGCACGCTCACCACGCGCCCGCTGCGCTTCGCCCACTCGCAGATCCGCTTCGCGTCCTCGTCGCCGCTCTTGAGGTACGCCTGCATCGCGAGCCCGGCGTGGAAGTCCACCGCCTCGCAGCAACGCTGGAACAGCTCAATCGTCAGGTCCTTGAGCGAGAACTGCTCCATGTCGAAGTTGACGAAGACACCCTTGGACTTCGCGAGTTCGAGAATCGGGACGATCCGCGCCATCAGCGCCTTGATCGATCCCTCGGTATCGATCGGGTCCATCCGCGCAGACAGCGAGCTGATTTTGATCGACACATTCACCCGCGGCACCGCGCCAAGGTGGTCGCGCTCGAGGCGGTCGTTGCCCTTCCACGACGCCACACTCGATGGCAGATTGCCGACCAGATCCAGGTACTTCTTCTGGTACGCCTCCGCCTCCGCCTCGCTGACACACGCCTCGCCCAGGAGGTCGACGCTGAACGCGATGCCATCATTCCACAGCTTCTCAAGCTGCGGCAGCGCGCTGGCGGAATCCTGACCGGCGATGAACTTGGATGCCATCCCGGTGATCTGTCCGCCGATCGCCTTGGAGGTCATCCCCTTGGCGATCGAGCCCGCCTTGATCGCCGCATCGATGACGCCCGGAACCGTCACACCCGGCTGCGAGAGGTAGTCCTTGAGATGGTCGTACACCGCCTCGGGGGTCCGCAGCATCGGGAAGGCATCAACGAACCGGAACATCTGCACCTTGAATGCCGGGTCCTTCATGGACCATTCCATCAGTGCGTCGGAATAGAACTTCGAAGACAGCAGCCCCGCCTTGCCGCCCCGCGCCTTCTCGAGCATCTCGCGCCCGATCTGCTGGATCCGCTCCTCGCGCTGCCCGGCGGGCGCGGCGATGGGCGCGGATGGAATCGTGCCGTTGGCCGGGGCCGGGGGCGCGACGGGGACGCTGACAGCCTTGGGAGCCTTGCGCGAGAACAGAGCCATCGAAGTCCTTTCGGGCGGGCGGACGCGGAGCAAACGCAGGGGAACATGGTATCCGGAGCCCCCGCCCGGCGACGGCATACGATGGGCCCATGCCCTCTCGCGGGAAGGTCCTCGTGGCGATGTCGGGCGGCGTCGATTCATCGGTGGCCGCAGCGCTCCTGCTGCGCGAGGGCTACGAGGTCGTCGGCGTCTTCATGCGCCTCGGCTCCCCCGGTGAAACGTTTGACGAACTCACGCCCGCCTCGGCTTCCGGGAGCGCCTGCGATCCGGCCAAGCTCAAGATCGGCCACCAGGGCTGCTGCTCGATCAACGACGCCGCCGATGCCCGCCTCGTCGCCGCCCAGCTCGCCATCCCCTTCTACGTCGTCAACTTCAAGAAGGACTTCGGGCGCATCATCGACTACTTCGTGGACGAGTACACCCAAGGCCGTACGCCCAACCCCTGCGTCCGTTGCAACGACTGGCTCAAGTTCGGCAAGCTGCACGAGTACGCGCGGCAGATTGATGCCGACTTCGTGGCCTCTGGGCACTATGCGCGAGTCGCGAATCGCGAATCGCGAATCGAAACGGACTCAAACGACTCAACCCCAACTGGCCACTGGCCACTGGCTACTGGCCCCCGTCTCATGCGCGGCGTCGATCATTCCAAGGATCAGAGCTACGTCCTGTTCGGCGTGCCGCGCGAGCAGCTCTCGCGGATGCTCCTGCCCATCGGCGGGATGGAAAAGCCTCGGGTGCGCGAACTCGCCAAGGAGTTCGGCCTTCCCGTCTTCGACAAGCCCGACTCGCAGGAGATCTGCTTCGTCCCCGACAACGACTACGCGGGCCTGGTCGAGCGCCGGCGTCCCGATGCCGCCAAGGACGGCAACATCCTCGACCCCGACGGCAACATCGTCGGCACCCACGAGGGCCAGCACCGCTTCACCATCGGCCAGCGCCGCGGCGTCGGCGTCGCGCTCGGGTACCCCATCTACGTCGTCGGCAAGAATGTCGAGTCCAACACCATCACCGTCGGCCCCCGCGAGATGCTGCTCACGTCCGCCTGCACTGCGACCGAAGCCAACTGGCTTATCGAAGAAGTTCGGTCGATGCCCGTCCTCGCCAAGTACCGCTACAACGCGCCCGCCGTCCCGGCAACACTCACGCTGCTCGACGACGAACCCACCGACGCACCCCCGACCCCATCAGGCCGTCGCGGCCGCTTCCGCATCGACTTCAACGAACCGCAGACGGCCGTCGCGCCGGGGCAGGCGCTGGTGGTGTACGACGCGGAGGAACCGGATGTGGTGCTGGGGGGTGGGTGGATAGGTGATTAATGTCGAGTTGATCCGGTTAAAGCGTGAAGCTTGACCACGCACTTTCGTCCGGTGCACCTCGTCCTTTGTCAACATAGAGCGGACAATAGCTACTACCAGCTGCATTCCAGAGTCGGTTAAGCCACTCTCGAGCCTCGACTTTCAGGTCAAAGCTGGAATCTTCAGCATATATGGGCGGAAACTCCAATCGCATTTCCTGGAATTTTAGATCGTCATCCAGAAAATTGTTCGTCTTGAACTGACGTTGACGCATTCCAGCAAGCGTCAAACAAATCAGGACTGGGTCGCGTAGGCCCAACTCAGTGTAAACGTTTTTGATCGACTTCAGTCCCACGACCAATTGCCGACAAAACCAAGGAGCACCCAGATACCTTCCTTGAGGAGATTCGAGCTCGTCATCGACAAAATGAGTGATTATCGATGCGGTGCGTCGAAACTGCCAATCAGATCGCTTGCTCTTCTGTCCGAAGCTGCTTGCCACACCAACGAAGACTGGTCTAAGCGAGCCGCGTCTCTCACCAAAACAGCTTGCGCCACCAAGGATTCGCATGGTGGATTCAGTGGTTGGGTCCACCCGTTCAGTCAATGTAGGCAGCAAGTACGCATCCAGCGCACATACAAATGCACCTTCGTCCCAGAACGGCTTAAGCTTTTCGACATGAGCTCGGTGGTCAGCGATTGCTACTGACTCTTCGTCCAATGAACCAGAAAACGCTTTTCGAAGTTCATCGACATCCATTCGAACCGTCTCCCTGCCAGCTCGGCGGTAGAAACGACCATCGTCGTCTGCAAGGGCCATGTGAGGGCCAGACCGACTGCGCTCCACTGCGACCGCAAGCACCTTCTTCCCGCTCCGCAGCGCAACCAAGTGTGACTTGATACGAACTCGAGGACGAGTTGTGGATTCCGTGATCTGTTGGATTTGCTGCAGTAGGACCTCCGGATCTATAGCTAGTCCAAGCAGTCCTTCGATTACTGCATCTTTCTCTTCCACTCCAAGCAGTATGCACCCGCCTTCCGAGTTGGCCATCGCGCTGATGTCCTTGCACCATTCTCGCCGAAGCTTGGTCGGCTCATACGGCACGGGCCCTTTGTACTCAAGTCGAACCGACTCCGGCACGCCTGCGTCCTTCAGTCCGGCAAGATCCGCTTCTGTAACGCGTTCGAGATTGCGGTAGCTCGGAATCATTCACATCCCCCAACGAGCCAAGTTCCCTTGCGACTCATGGTGCATCACCCCGCCATCACACACCGACCCTCAGCCCACTCTCGCAGCGCCGCGATCCTCTCCGCCATCGTCACGCTCAGCGGCGGCGAGATGGTGATTGCCCGCACGATCCGCTCGGTGTCCACTTCCGCATCCTGTGCGAACGACTCGTGCATCGCGGCGACCACCGATTGCTCGATCTCCGCTCCGCTGAGACCCACCGACTCGCGTGCCAGAAGTACGGTGTCGAACTTCTTCGGGTCCCGCTTGCGCTTCTTCAGATGGATATCGAAGATCTGCTTGCGTACTGCCTCATCGGGCAGGTCGACGAAGAAGATCTCATCAAAGCGTCCCTTGCGCAGCAGTTCCGGCGGCAGCGCCTCGATGTCGTTGGCGGTGGCGACGAGGAAGACCGGGCGCTTGTGTTCCTGCATCCACGTCAGCAGCGAGCCGAACATGCGTTGCGACAGCCCGCCGTCCACGCTGCGGCTGGCGGCGGAAGCGAACGCCTTCTCGATCTCGTCGATCCACAGGACGACCGGCGCCATGTCCTCGGCCTGCTTGAAGGCGTCGCGCAGGCGGCGTTCGCTCTCGCCGATGTAGCGGTCGTAGAGCACGCCCGCATCGAGCCGCAGCAGCGGCCGCTGCCAGCTTGTCGCGATCGCCTTGGCGCACAGGCTCTTGCCAGCTCCCTGCACTCCCAGCAGCAGCACCCCTCGCGGCGGTTCCAGGCCGTACGCCTCGCCCTTGGGCGAAAGCGCCCCACGCCGGGCGTCGAGCCACTTCTTGAGGACATGCAGCCCGCCGACTTCATCCATCGTGAGTGGAGCGCGCACGAACTCCAGAACGCCGCCGCTCTGGATGAGCGTCCGCTTCATCGCGAGCGCCGCGTCCATATCGGCGCCGTCCAGCGTGCGATCGTCGGCCACCAGCGAGTGCATGATGCGCTCGATCTGGCGACGCGACAGCCCCTGAAGATTGCGCACGAGCGACGCGAGCTCCGCCTTGGAGAGCTTTACCTCGATCTTGTCATCCCGATCCCGGCGGCCGCTGCCGCGCAGCACCCGCCCGGCGATCCGGCCGACTTCCTCTTCATCGGGGAGCGACAGCTCAAACCGCACGGCATGGGAGCGCACCACGCCCGGCAGGTCGTCGGCGTGGTCGATGATGACGAGCGTTCCCTTGATCGAATCGAAGTGCCGGAGCAGATCGCGCAGAGCACGGAGCGTGCGGGCGTCTGAAAGATGATGACCGAGGTCGAGCATCGCGAGCACAACCGGCTCGGTGGTTTCCATGGTGCGGACGAGCGCGGCGGCCGCGTGGCCGGTGTCGGGGATTCGACCGGGACGCTCGATCAAGCCCTCCTGCAGGCCCTGCACGGCCGACCACACGAGCATCGCGCGGCCCGTCTCCATCGCGGCCTCTCGCACCACGCGCAGCGCATCGTCCTCCTCGACCGTCACGATCGAGATACACGCCTGCCCGGCGCGGATAAGCGAACTGAGGCGTTGGTCGTCGTTCAACACGCGTCACTTCCCAAACAGGAACCCCATCGCCCCCGGCAGCCGCTTGGCCCACGTTGATTCGTTGTGGATCCCGCCCTCTTCGATCTCGAATTTCAGGCGCTCGGCGCTCAATCCTTTTTCCTGCAGCGCGGTCGCCAGCTCCTCGACGCCCAGCAGGTACGCCTCGGCCTCGCCGGCCTTGGACGTTTCCCTGGTGCCAACGCCGATGAAGATGCGCGACGGCCACTCGCCCTTCCACTCGCGGACCTTGGCGAGGATCGCCTTGTCGCTGATAAAGATCGCGGGCGATTCGACCAGCAGGCGACCGAAGGTTCCCGGCGCGTGCATCGCGGCGAAGATGGTGACGTTGCCGCCGAAGGAGGAGCCCCCGAGGCTGGTGTTTTCCGGGCCGGTCTTCGTGCGGTAGCGCTGGTTCACCATCGGCATCAGCTCGCCGGTGAGCCAATCGACGTACTTCTCGGCGTAGTTCTGCTGCTTGTCGTAGGTGGTGTAGGAGGGGTTGTACTCGCGGGAGCGGGTGGCGCCGGTGTTGTCGATGCCGACGATGATGAGCGGTTCGATCTTGCCGGTGTCGATGAGGTTCTGCGCGGTCTCGTCGGCCCCCCACTCCGCGCCGCCGAAGCTGGTGGCGCGGTCGAAGAGGTTCTGGCCGTCGTTCATGTAGAGAACGGGATAGCGCCGGTCCTTGTTGGCCTCGTCCGCGTAGCCGCGCGGGAGCCAGACTCGGATCTTGCGGGTGTTGCCAAGTTCCTTGCTGGCGGCATCGAAGATGTCGAGCGTGCCAAGGACGCTGGGCTCGCGGCGCTGCGTCTCGCGTTCGGCGGCGACGGGCCAGCGCGTGCCGCGCTGATCGGCGAAGCCCTGCACATCGACCTTCATCACCAGGCCGCTTTCCGACATCGCCCACGACGACTCGCCGATGGTGCGATTGCCGACATCTCGCCCTTCGGCATCGACCTCGACCGTCTCCCACGAGCCGCGGGTGATCTTGAACTCGACGTCCTGGCCGCCGAGCTGCTGCGGTGTCAGTGGAAGCTCCCACGTCGGCGGCTTGTCCTTGGTCCTCTTGAGCTGGAACTTGGGGTCCGCCGGGTTCCACGCGTTCAGGCTCGACGCCATGAACAGCGGTTCATCGGACGTGAGGCCCGATTGATCCACGACCACCAGCGACATGCTGAGACCGGGCGGCGATGCCGGCTCGGCGCGGACGACCGTGGCTACGAAAAAGGCCCCGACGATGGTCAGGGCCTGAACGATCATGCGGTGTGTGCGATTCATGGACAGAGCATATCGCGGCGTTGAACGAGCATTTCACCAATGCCGATTGCCCACTGCCCAATGCTCGGTTCTTACTTGCCCTTGGCGTACCACTCTTCGACCTTTTTCCAGTTCACGACGTTCCACCATGCGGTGACGTAGTCGGGGCGCCGGTTCTGATAGTTGAGGTAGTAGGCGTGCTCCCAGACATCGAGGCCAAGGACCGGACGGCCGCCGCAACCGGCGGCATCGCCGATGGCGGCCTTCATGACGGGGTTGTCCTGGTTGGCGGTTGAGCAGAGTTCGACCTTCCCGCCAGGATGCACGCAGAGCCAGACCCATCCGGAGCCGAAGCGAGCGGCTGCCGCGGCGGCCCACTTTTCCTTGAAGCCATCGAAGTTGCCGAAGGCCGCGTCGATCGCCTTGGCGAGTTCACCGGAGGGCGCACCGCCGCCGCCCTTTCCGGCGGGGGCCATCGACTCCCAGAACATCGAGTGGTTGGCGTGGCCGCCGGCGTTGTTGCGCACGGCGTTCTTCTTGTCCGCTGGGATCTCGCTCAGCTTGGAGCAGATCGTCCAGGGGCAGGTCTCGGAGGCGAAAGGCGTGCCTTCGAGCGCCTTGTTGGCGTTGGTGACGTAGGCGTTGTGGTGCTTGTTGCGATGGATGTCCATCGTCTTGGCGTCGATGTGCGGCTCAAGGGCGTTGTCGGCGTAGGGCAGATTGGGCAGGGTGAAGGCCATGGAAACCTCCGAGAAAAGGGGTGAAGGACCCCATTGCTTTTGGATTTTGATCGGGTATCCTGACGTGATCCCGCGTATGGGTGACGGTATTCGGACGTTCGGGGATGGTCAAACCGGGAACCAAAGCGGTTTGACGGCCGTCTAAGCAGCGTCCGATTTGCGAGACATTGACTGAAATAGTCCGAGATTTAGAATGGTTCCAAACAGGTGAACCCCTCCCAGTTCAAACCCGTATAACAGAACACACCGGGAGCGAGGCCCCACGCCAGCGTGGCGAGGCACTTCCTCACTCCCGACCCCGACCCGTTCAAGTTTGTTTCATCCCGAGGATTCAACGTAGAGCCAATGGAAGGCTCTGCGGAGCATCACGGCAGCCAGATTCGGAAGTTTCAGAGTTTCTTGAAACTGGATGTTTGGAGGAACGAAGAGCAGTTCTGACGATGGCATGGAAGGCTGGAACCCCAATGAGCACCAAGCGATTCGCGCCCAACTCTCCGATGGATCGTGTGAGCCGCCGCCACGGTGTGGCGATCTCCACGCGCCCCATCAAGATCCGTTCGCCCAAGTCGGGCGGGCGTGGCGCGTCTACGGACGCCGCGACGCGTTCGTCCGCTGCGATGCAGCGAGCCCTCAGCGCTGACGATGAGCGCACGCTCCGCACCATCATGGCAGGCGAGCAGGATTTCATCGACAACAAGGCGTTCTACACCAAGGACGCTTCCAAGAAGATTTACGACGATGCGCCGGACATCCGCAAGCCCGACGCCTCCTGGTATCACCCGGTCATGGATGATCTGGGCAACAAGAACCGTCTCCCCAAGACGTCGGAGCAGGTGATCCTGACCGGCGCCGAGGAGAAGGTGCTGTTCCTCCAGTTCAACTACGCCCGGTACCGCATCCGCGAGATCCAGAAGGAAGTCGAGGCCTCCGCGGACAAGAAGCCGACGATGGAGCAGGCCGCCGAGATCCTGCGGTGGTACCGCATCTCCGACCAGCTCCGTGAGCAGATCGCTGAGACCAACCTCGCGCTGGTTCTCGCGATGGCCAAGCGCACGCGGATGAGCGAGGTCGACTTTGCCGACCTCGTCTCCGAGGGCAACATGGCGCTGCTCCGCGCGGTCGACAAGTTCGACTGCGAGCGCGGCTTCAAGTTCTCGACGTACGCCTGCCGTGCGATTCTCAAGGCGTTCAGCCGCCAGGGGATGAAGCTCAGCAAGTACCGTCAGCGCTTCCCCACGGACTTTGACCCCAAGCTTGAGAAGTCCAACCATTTGGACAACAAGCGGGCCGAGTTCGTGAGCGACGCGGCCGCCGAGGTGAAGCGCATCGTTGTGGAGAACACCGCCGATCTGTCGGACATCGAGAAGACGGTGATCGAACACCGCTTCCGCCTCGATGGCCCGGCCGACGACGACAAGCCCATGACCCTCGAGCAGGTGGGCCAGATCATCGGCGTCACCAAGGAGCGCGTGCGTCAGATCCAGAACAAGGCTCTGGAGAAGATCCGCATCCAGCTCGAGTCGGGATTCCTGGGAAACCCTCAGGAGATCCCGGAGGAGCTTCAGACGACTTCCCAGGTCGCTGACTACAAACTGAACTGATCGCCGAGACGCGGCCAGAAATTGCGCGCAACAGCAGGCCCGACCGCAAGGTTGGGCCTGTTTTATTTGCTGGCGGGATGGTCGAACCAGACCTCACGCGAGGTGATGTGAACGCTCAGGCCGTGCGGCCATTCCAGAACCCGCGGGCGCCGCTCGTCACCGCGGATGATCTCAACGAGCTGCTCGATGCGCTCGGACCCGATACGGTCGCGGCCGCGTCCTTCGAGCATGGATGCTGCACGCCTGCGCAGCATGATCGACAGGATGGCGTTGGGGAGGGCAGCGATGGCCTCGCGGGGCCATCGCTC
>JBGSZV010000255.1:0-8499 GCA_041750235.1 Phycisphaerales bacterium | reverse complement strand
GGCCGCTGGCGATCAGGTGCGCGATCTTCTCGGTGATCACCCGGGTCTTGCCGCTGCCGGCGGCCGCCAGGACCAGGACTGCCCCCTCGGTGGTGGTCACGGCCCGGCGCTGCGGCTCGGTCAGATCGGCGAAGAGGGGGTGATCGGCGGGGGCGGGCATGGGGGTGTGAGAGAGCGTAGCAGTGGTCAAGACGGACTCCCGGGACAGGTCAGAATGGGCTCCCCAGCGGGCTTCGGAGGGGCCTGCATATGCGCAAGAGCCGCGCCAAAAGGGGGCGTTGCTTGGGGTTGTGGAGACGCCCGGCAGTATCCCCAAGGCGTGGTGCAAGCGACCCCCCGCGACAAGTTTTCCACACAAGAAGTTGCGCGTTGCGGCGGGAATTGCACTTTCGTAAGCTCTGGGTGTGCAAGGGTTTAGGTTCTCGGACCAAGATTCTTGCGCGGACCTACGACAAATTGGGCTGTTGGGCCTTGAGCGTACGACCTGTAGCGGTATAGTGCCCCAACTCACCTCTGCCGTCGGTGAGTGGAACCGGCGGCGAGTCGTCCGATAACCGAATCGTCCTGAGAGGGGCTGCCGCCGCGAAGACTGATGTGTACCGAGTGGCGCGGTGGTGCTGTTTCTGTCTGGACGGTTGGTTTTCGGGGTGGGTGACTCGGTGGTCCGGTGGTCCGGGGCGGTTGGTCAAGGCAAGGGGATTCGATGGCCGTTCTGTGCGACACCCAGATCCGCGAGCAGATCGAGATCAAGCCCTTCGCGGAAGCGATCAAGCGGCCCGGGAAGGTGTCGTACGGGGTTTCGTCCTACGGCTACGACGTCCGCGTGGGGACTCGCTTCAAGATCTTTACGCCCACCCTCCCAACGGGCGGGATCGCCGTCGTGGACCCCAAGCAGTTCACGGATGACTTCATGGTTTCGGTGGACTGCGAGGCCCTGGGAAGAGACCACGTGGTGATCCCGCCCAACTCATTCGCCCTGTGCGAAACGGTTGAGACGTTTGCGATCCCGCGGGATGTCCTGGTGCTGTGCGTCGGGAAGAGCACCTACGCCCGTTGCGGCCTGATCGTGAACGTGACCCCGCTGGAGCCCGAATGGCGCGGCAAGGTGACGATCGAGATCAGCAACACGACGCCGCTGCCCGCGAAGGTGTACGCGAACGAGGGGATCGCGCAGTTCATCTTCCTGAAGGGCGACAAGGTGTGTGCGCAGAGCTACGCGGACAAGCAGGGGAAGTACCAGGACCAGGTTGGATTGACGCTCCCGAAGGTGGATTGAAACGTGTTTCTGTTCGGCAAGGATGAGTCTGAACTCTCTCTGGATTTCACGCTCCGATTCGAGTGAACGATCAAGGAGGCCCACATGGCAACAGTCGGTAAGAAGGGTGACGATCGTCGTCACGGTTCCGTCAAGAAGCGCTCGCAGGTCTACAACGAGACCACGGATCGCTTCATCAAGGTGGATGCGGAGACGGGCCGTTTCATGGATGTGAAGGACGACAACCAGCCCTTCGTCGGCGTTGCAGGCGCCAAGGCCAAGAAGAAGGCCAAGAAGGCCCGCGGCAAGAAGAAGTCCGCGAAGAAGACGGCCAAGAAGGGCGCTTCGAAGAAGGCTGGCAAGAAGGCCGGCAAGAAGAAGGCCAAGAAGAAGAGCGCCAAGAAGAAGCGCTGATCAAAGTTGAAGTGTCGAGGTGGTCGGCCGTGCGAGAGGTTCAGCACGGCGGGCTGTCTCATCGATTGGTGTGACGTGGCAAGGCACTGTTGGTGGTGCGCCGGTGGTGGAACTCCGGCGTCGGCTCCGCAGGACGCGAACACCTGAGCATGGTCATTGAAGACCGGGCGGGAAACTGAATGAAGATCGCACGCAAGTTCACGGTTGAGGGGCAGGATCCATTCGGCAGCGTCGATTGGGTCACGCGGTCCAGCAAGATCAGCAATCCGGACGGCTCGGTCGTCTTCCAGATGGACGATGCCGAGGTTCCGGCCTCGTGGAGCCAGCTCGCCACCGACATCATGGTGAGCAAGTACTTCCGCAAGGCGGGCGTGCCGCAGTTCGGCCCCGATGGCAAGGCGCTGACCAACGCCGACGGGTCGCCGGTCATGGGCCCCGAGCGTTCGGCCAAGCAGGTGATCCATCGCCTGGCGGGGTGCTGGCGCTGGTGGGGCGAGGAGCACGGCTACTTCGACACCAAGGCCGACGCCAAGGCGTTCTACGACGAGATCGTCCACATGATGGTGGACCAGCTCGCCGCGCCCAACAGCCCGCAGTGGTTCAACACCGGGCTCAACTTCGCGTACGGCATCACCGGCCCGGCCCAGGGTCACTTCTATTGCGACGCGGAGACGGGCGAGGTCCGCACGGCGCCGGACGCGTACACGCACCCGCAGCCGCACGCGTGCTTCATTCAGAGTGTTGACGATGATCTTGTTAATCCGGGCGGCATCATGGACCTGTGGGTCCGCGAGGCGCGCCTGTTCAAGTACGGCTCGGGCACGGGAACGAACTTCTCGCGCTTGCGCGGTGAGAACGAGCCGTTGTCGGGGGGCGGGAAGTCGTCCGGCTTGATGTCATGGCTTCGCATCGGCGACCGCGCTGCCGGTGCGATCAAGTCGGGCGGCACCACCCGCCGAGCGGCCAAGATGGTGTGCCTGGATATGGACCACCCCGACATCGAGAACTTCACGAACTGGAAGGTTCGCGAGGAGCTGAAGGTGGCGGCGCTGGTGGAGGGGATGAAGCACCTCTCCAAGGAGCAGCAGGAGACCGCGAGCAACCTGAAGCTGAAGCTCGATTACGATTTCAACGGCGAGGCGTACTACACCGTCAGCGGCCAGAACAGCAACAACTCGATCCGCATCCCTGATGAGTTCTTTGATGCCCTCGATCAGGATGCCGACTGGAAGCTCTGGTGGCGGACCAACCGCGACAAGCCGGCCAAGACGATCAAGGCCCGCGGCCTTTGGGACCAGATCGGCTATGCCGCGTGGCGCTGCGCCGACCCGGGTGTGCAGTACGACGGCACGATCAACGCGTGGCACACCTGCCCAGCGAGCGGACGCATCAACGCCAGCAACCCGTGCAGCGAGTACATGTTCCTCGACAACACGGCGTGCAACCTCGCGTCGATCAACCTGCTGAAGTTCTACGACTCACAGACGCGGCAGTTTGATGTGGAGCGCTACGAGCACGCGATCGACCTCTGGACGATCGTGCTCGAGGTGAGCGTGCTGATGGCGGCGTTCCCCTCCAAGGAGATCGCCAAGCTCAGCTACCGCTACCGCACGCTGGGCCTGGGCTACGCCAACATCGGCGCCATGCTGATGCAGGCGGGCATCGCGTATGACTCGGAAGAGGCCCGAGCGATGTGCGGCATCTTGACCGCGATCATGACCGGGCGTTCTTACCGCATGTCGGCGCTGCTCGCCAAGGAGCACGGGCCGTTCGCGGGGTACCAGCGCAACCGTGACTCCATGCTCAAGGTCATGCGAAACCACCGGCGCGCTGCGCACGGCGTGGCGCGTGACGGCGGCGAGTGGGAGAACCTCAAGATCCGCCCGGTGCCGATCGACCACAAGGTGATCTCCTCCGCGAAGATGAACATCGCCAACAGCAAGACGCTGCTTACGCACGCGACCAAGTCGTGGGACGAGGCGCTGGCGATGGGCGAGAAGCACGGCTATCGCAACGCCCAGACGACGGTCATCGCTCCGACGGGGACCATCGGCCTGCTGATGGACTGCGACACCACCGGCGTCGAGCCCGACTTCGCGCTGGTGAAGTTCAAGAAACTCGCCGGCGGCGGGTACTTTAAGATCGCCAACCAGTCGCTCGAACCGGCGCTGGTCGCGCTGGGCTACTCGCCCAAGCAGGTGAGGGACATCCTGACCTACGTGCTGGGCACGCTGAACCTGGATGTGCTGATGCCCGCGCCGGTCGGCCCCAAGGAGAAGCAGAGCGACCTGGACCTCACGTTTGCCTCCTGGCTCAAGCAGGCGGGGATGAACGATGAGGACCTCGCGAAGATCACCGAGGCGCTCCCGGGCGTGTTCGAGCTGAGCTTTGCGCTGGGCTCCTGGACCCTCGGCGATGCCGCGCTCAAGCGTCTTGGCATCGACCCCGACATGGCCAAGAGCGATATGGCCTTCAACCTGCTGCGTCGCCTGGGTCTGACGGACAAGCAGGTCGAGATCCTCAACGAGCGGATCTGCGGCACGCAGACCGTCGAGGGCGCCCCGCACCTCAAGGATGCTCACCTCTCGGTGTTCGACTGTGCCAACAAATGCGGACGCACCGGCCAGCGGTACATTGCCGCCGAAGGGCACATCCGCATGATGGCGGCCGCCCAGCCGTTCATCTCCGGTGCCATTTCCAAGACGATCAACCTTCCGAACGAGGCCAGCGTGGACGACATCAAGTCGGCCTATCGCCTCAGTTGGGAGCTGGGGCTCAAGGCGAACGCGCTGTACCGCGACGGGTGCAAGCTGAGCCAGCCCCTGTCGACCAAAAGCGATGATGGAGCTTCCGCTTCCTCCGACGATTCATCATCTTCCGCCGCCGACGTGCAGTTGTTGAACGACGAGGAACAGGATGAACTCGGCTTCGAGGACGCCCTCGAGGAGGTCGGTGCGGAAGTGCGCCACGTTGGCGTGGCGATCGTCAGCGGCGACACGGCCATCGCGGCCGAGGTGACCGAACGCATCGTGCACCGCCCGATGCGCCGGCGTCTGCCCGACACGCGGCGCTCGATCACCCACAAGTTCAACATCGCGGGCCATGAGGGCTACCTGACCGTCGGTCTCTACGAGGATGGCCAGCCGGGCGAACTCTTCGTGACGATGGCCAAGGAAGGCTCGACCATCGGCGGCCTGATGGACTCCCTGGGCACCGCGACGAGCGTCGCCCTGCAGTACGGCGTGCCGATCGAGTCGCTGGTGAAGAAGTTCACGCACCAGCGTTTCGAGCCCGCGGGCATGACGATGAACCGCGACATCCCGTTCGCCAAGAGCCTGGTGGACTACATCTTCCGCTGGATGGGCATGGAGTTCATCCCCGGCTACCGCGAGGCCAACGCGCCCAAGCGCGGCGTCGATGTCGAGACGCCAGCTCCGGCGGTTGAAGCACCGCGAGTCGAGAAGCCCGCCTCGCGCGTCGCGGTCGATCGGATCATCGAGCACGCCGGCGTGAAGCGCGGCGGGGCGGTGGTCGTAAAGAAGGGATCGCCCGAGCCGAGCGCCAAGCGCGAGAAGGTTGCCAAGAAGGCGGCGGTCGTCGCGGGCTCGTCGCTGAGCGCCGCGATGGGCGAGCTTCAGGAAGATGCGCCGGCGTGCGAGGTGTGCGGCACGATCACGGTGAGAAACGGCACGTGCTACAAGTGCCTGAACTGCGGGCACAGCATGGGCTGCAGCTAAGCGAGGAGAGGAAGATCGTTCTGATGTCTGGTGGCGTTGAGTTTGCAGGAAGCGACTTTGAGTTGGGACCCGGACGCCAAGCCGGGCAGGTGTTTACGCGGTTGGGCCGACCCCGGTCGGCAGAGGAGGGATCCGTTGCCGCGTCGTCGTGAATGGATCGCACGATGATGCTTGTCCACCAACGCCACACGATCAAGGCCTTCGGCCACGGGATCGTGACGGCTGAGGAACAGTCGGCCAACCGCGTCCGCCTGCCCGGTTCAACGTCCGGGCCAGCTTCACGGATGGCCCATCAACCTGCCCACCAATAGGAGGGCCGTATCCCTTGCAATGAGGGAACTGAAACGGCCCTCCACCTTGCCTTCCCCCGAGCGGTCTCCACCACTGCTCGGGGGATTTTTCTTGCGCGGGTCGAAAGGGCACTGGCGGCGTTTATCAGCGGTTTATATGACATTTAACAGCGTTTTATTTGACATTTATCGACGTAAACGCGATAATTGGGTGTGTTCCGGCCCAGGTTCAACCTCAACTCGGCGATCGCGCGGGCGCTGATGGACATCGAGGCCAGCCGTCAGGCGGTTGTTGATCTTCGTATTGATGTCGGTGTGCTCGCGAGCCTGCGTCAGACGGCACGCTTCGTCGCCACGCACTACTCAACTCAAATTGAGGGCAACAGGCTTACGCAGGCGCAGGTGCGCGAAGCCATCGAGGGCGCGCGATTCCCGGGGCGAGAGCGCGACGAGATGGAAGTCCGGAACTACTTCCGCGCACTTGAAGAAGTCGAGCGGCTCGGTGCGACGAGCGGAAAGATCACCGAAAAGGACGTGCGACTCATCCACGCGCTGGTCATGAGCGGCAAGGCGAAACCAACGCCATATCGCGACGGGCAGAATGTCATCCGCGATGCAGGATCGAACGCAATCGTCTACATGCCGCCGGAAGCCAAAGATGTTCAGGCGCTCATGTCGGAGTTGGTGGCGTGGATTGAGGAACAGCGTGCGGCCAACGAACTCCCCGCGCCGATCATCGCGTCGCTGGCTCACTACCAGTTCGCGACGATTCATCCCTACTACGACGGGAATGGGCGCACGGCGCGGCTGCTGACCTCGCTCGTCCTTCACAAGTCCGGCTATGGCCTGAAAGGCATCTACTCACTGGATGAGTACTACGCACGCGATCTGGCGGGCTACTACTCCGTGCTCTCGGTCGGACCCTCGCACAACTACTACGAAGGCCGTGCGGTGTCGGACGTGACATCGTTCGTTGAGTATTTTTGCCGTGGAATGGCGGAGGCATTTGCAAAGGTGCGAGCGCAGGCGGGGAGTGCACAACGTCGCGGGGCGCGAGATGAATCAGAGATGCTGCGGCAGTTGGATCCGCGGCAGAGACGCGTGATCGAGTTGTTTCGTGATCGCGGAGCGGCGACAACGCTGGAGATCGCGGAGACACTCAGGCTCAGCCCGCGGACGGTGAGAGATTTGTGCCGTGAATGGGTTCAGGTGGGGTTTCTGGAAGTGTGTGATGCGTCGCGGAAGGGCCGGACGTATCGACTCTCGCCGGTTTGGGCATCACTTGTCGAGTAGTGATCTGTGACCAAGAGGGTGATCGCCAAGCACTACGGATTATGGATTCGTCCTTCGCGGTTACGCCGACGGAAGAGCCACCAGATCCCCGCAACCTCACCGACGATGATGAGCAATGCAATTCCGAGATGCAGATTGCATATCAACCGGCAGAAATCGACGTCGGTGTTCGGCACGGCCGTTAGCCATCCAAAGTAGATGGCGTAATACAACGCAAACGGCAAGAGCAGAACGCCGACGACCATGGCGCCGATGACGAGATGGCGCTTCTTGAGTCGCTTCAAACCCACCCCCTCCCTCACGGTCGGGGTTCACTGCTTGCGTACCTCGCATCACGCAAGGCGCACCCCCCTCAAACCTCCGTCACTTCCTTGCGCTTCGCCTCGACCGCCTTGTCGATCTCCCCCTCGTGCTTCTTCAAGAGGTCCTGGATCTTGTCCTTGAGGTCCTTGATCTGGTCCTCGGAAACATGGACTTTCGTGTCCTTCTCGAGCTGGTCCGCGTGCTTGTTGGCGTCGCGGCGGACGTTGCGGACGGCGATCTTCTGATCCTCGCCGAGCTTCTTCACCTGCGCGACGAGCTGCTTGCGGCGGTCGCCGGAGAGAGCAGGGATGTTGACGCGGATGGCCTTGCCCTCGGGGATGGGGTTGAGGCCGAGGTTGCTGGTTTCGATGGCCTTCTTGATCTCGCCGACGCTCTGGGGGTCAAAGGGCTGGATCAGGATCTGGGTGGGCTCGGGCACGCTCAGGGCAGCGAGGGACTTGAGGTCGGTCGGGCTGCCGTAGTAGTCCACCTTGATGAACTCAACGAGGGCGGTGGAGGCTCTTCCGGTGCGGATGCCGCGGAGTTCGTGCTTGAGGTGGTCGGTCGCCTTGTCCATCGCGGTCTTGGCGTCTTTGAGAATGCTGTCCGGGGTCATGGGTGAAACTCCGAGGGGCGTTCGTTGCTGAGCCGCCATGATATGGCGGGCGATGGGTTGCCGGAACCAAGAGCCCGGGCGGGCCGACTCCGGGGGTCAGGCGTTGTTGATCAGGGTGCCGATGGTTTCCCCGCGGACGGCACGCGCGATGTTGCCGGGGGTCTTGAAGTCGAACACCAGAACCGGGAGGTTCTGCTCCTGGCACATGGCCAGTGCCGTCATGTCCATGATGGCGAGCTTCTTCTCGACGGCTTCATTGAAGGTGAGCGACTCGTACCGGGTGGCGGACTTGTCCTTCTTGGGATCGGCGGTGTAGACGCCGTCCACTTTGGTGGCTTTGAGGACCGCCTGGCAGCCGAGTTCGGTGGCGCGGAGGGCGGCGGTCGTGTCAGTGGTGAAGAAGGGGCTGCCGACGCCGCCGCCGAGGACGACGATCGAGCCGGTTTCGAGGTAGCGCACGGCACGCCGCCGGACGAAAGGCTCGGCGATCGCCGCGAGATCGACGGCGGACATGCACCTGGCGGTCAAGCCCAGGGCGGTGAGCGCCTCGCGGAGGGCCAGAGCATTGATGACGGTGCCGAGCATGCCCAT
>JBGSZV010000254.1:0-2455 GCA_041750235.1 Phycisphaerales bacterium | reverse complement strand
AGCCGGTGAACAGCACCGCGGAAACGTCGCCCGTGCGCAGGCCGCGGCCGGTGGTCTCGTAGATACCCTCGGTGGGGGCGTAGTACTCGACGACCTTGCCGGCGAGGTGTTTGGCAAGGTCGTAGGGCTTGGCGCCGCGGGGATTGCCGTTGGTCCATTCCTTGACGAGTGCCTGGACTTTTTCGTCTTCGACTTCGATGAACAACTGCGGCTGGAGCGCGGAAGCGATCGTCGGCTCCCAGGGTTCCTTGGGCCAGGTGATCTCGCGGGCGCGTGCCTCGTCGATGACGGTTTCGTAGGAGGTCATCGCGGTTTCGGTGTGCATCGTGAGGCGGACTGTGTCCACCTCGCCGACATCAAAGACCATGAGTTGCGTGCCGCACTGGTACCCGTCGGCGAAGCGCGGGGTGTTGTCCTTGTCCACGTTCTCGGCGCGCACGTAGCCCTTGGTCTTTCCCTTGTTCCAGTCGTGCATGGATGAGCCCGGGGCGACGGGGAAGTAGAAGAGGGCGCGGTTGAAACGCATCCGCGTG
This sequence comes from Phycisphaerales bacterium, assembly GCA_041750235.1. Taxonomy (GTDB): domain Bacteria; phylum Planctomycetota; class Phycisphaerae; order Phycisphaerales; family UBA1924; genus JBGSZV01. The sequence goes on along the minus strand of JBGSZV010000254.1, from coordinate 1,922 downwards.
GTTGGCGCGATGTCCTGGCTTTCGCGGGCGCGGTACTGGAAGCCGTGGAGCCGGATCTCGCAGTGCAGCGTCCAGTCGCGCTTGTTGATGGCGTGGCGTGTCAGCACGGGCGGGGGGAGCACGGCTGGAGCGCTGGCGCCCGGCTTCGTCTTTGAAGAGTTCGAACTCTGCGCGATGGCGGAGCCGGCGAGCGTGGCGATGAGACAGACGCCCAGCATCCGGCCGGTCCATCGCGTTATTGAGCTTTTGTTCATTGCGACGTTCTCCACGAACTCTACGCGGGGTGAGACGTGCGGGTGGCGATCGGGTTCCCTCGTCGATTCAGCGGTTCATCATGAAATTGGCGGTGTGGGTGAACCGGCTGACGAGAAACTGCCGCAGGGGACCGGAGATCCCGCAGTCGTCCATGGCTTTGCCCATGCACGCGAGCCAGTCGTCGGCAGCTCGCTGGTCGATCGGGAAGGGCATGTGGCGGGCGCGGAGGCGGGGGTGGCCGTGCTTGGCGATGTAGAGCTGCGGACCGCCGAGCCAGCCGGTGAGGAACTCGTAGAGCTTGGAGCGTGATTCGGAATCATCCGGCGGATGCATGGCGCGGATGTACGGGAACTCGTCGCGCATGTGGTCGTAGAAATGCTCGACGAGTTGGCGGACGACGGGCTCCCCGCCGATTTCTTCGTAAGGCGTTGCGGCAGCGCCCCAGGGATTGGGCTGTCCGGGCGGGAGTGGGGGAGTGATCTCGATCATCGCGCGGTCTCGGCGATATGAACCTCGGTGGTGTAGCGGAGCGTGAGCGTGCCCTGCTGCTGATGGCGGGCATAGAGCGCTTCGAGTTGAGAGATCATCGCGGCATGGGCCGGGCCTTGTTTGGGCGCGTAGGAGGCGCTCAGGGCTCGACCGATCAGTCCGTCGAGGTCGAGCGTTTGCTCATTGGGCACTCGCACGATGCGGGCGTTTACGAGGCGATCGGCGTGCGCGAGTGGATCGCCGACCGGGAGAAACCACGGCGAAGTGGGGGGCTCGGTGGCGTTGGTGACCATGATCGATTTGAACGACTGCGAGGGCGGCCACGCTTCGTCATGGATGTTCCAGATCAGCGCGATGCGTCCGTCGGGGCGAAGGATGCGCTTGAACTCCGCGATGGCGGCGACTGGGTCGAGCCAGTGGACCGCCTGGGCGCACAGCACCAAGTCCATGCTGTCATCGGCAAGGCCGGTGGCTTCGCCGGTGGCGTCACGCCATGTCACTTTCTCGTGGGGCACGGCTGCGGAACGCATCGCCGCGTTGGGTTCAATCGCGATGACGCTCCACCCGCGGTCGGCGAGCAGGCGTGAGGAGATACCGGTCCCGGCGCCGATGTCAGCGGCTGATTGCGCGGCGACCGGGAGTCCTTGGAGGGCGACATCGAACGCCGAGGCGGGATAGTTCGGGCGGTGCTGGACGTAGGAACCGGCGCGGTCGCTGAAGCGCGTGAGCCGATCGGCGACGGGAATGCGGGATGCGGGGGCGTTCACAACGCCAGCGTAGGCGGTTCTGGGCGATGGAAGATCGCCACAAGAATGGGGGTTCCGAAAATACCGAACAAAGCCCTTGCGATGCGGTCTTTGTTTGGTATGATTCGGGACATGTTAGCGCGAGTACAAAGCTTCATCCTGCTCGGTGTTGACGCTTTCCCCTGCGAAATCGAGATCGATGTCTACGAGGGCGGCGACGTCAACAAGGAAACCACCACGGTTGTCGGCCTGCCGGATACGGCGGTGCGGGAATCGGTGGAGCGCGTGAAGTCGGCGGTGGCCAACTGCGGCTACCGGTTCCCACGCGGGAGCGTGCTGATCAACCTTGCTCCGGCCGATGTCCGCAAGGAGGGGCCGGTGTACGACCTGCCGATCGCGGTAGGGCTGCTGGTCGCCGACGGCGCGATCGCG
>JBGSZV010000253.1:0-4494 GCA_041750235.1 Phycisphaerales bacterium | reverse complement strand
CTTCGGGCACGATCGGCACCAACATGCTGATCGCGGCGGCTCTCGTCGAAGGCGCGACGCTGTTCGCCGTCCTCGGCGGCTTCCTCGCCCTCATCGGCTGAGTTCGAACGACACAAACCCCCGCGCTCCGGCGTGGGGGCCTGGACGCTGAACGCAGCGTGCGCGCCCTCGCGTCGGAACACTTCAACGAGGACTTTCGTGATGAAGCTCTCTTTGTCTCTCGCCCCGCTCGCCATTTTCTCTCTGCCTGCTCTCGCGCTCGGCGCGGAAGCCGGTCACGCCGATGCCGCCACCGCCGGCGGTCCGATGTGGCTGTCGGCGATCCAGTTCGTCAGCGCGATTGTGGTCTTCCTGATCGTGTTCTTCGTGCTCGCGAAGATCGCGTGGCCGAAGATCCTGGGCGGCCTCGAGGACCGCGAGAAGAAGATCCGCTCGGAGATCTTCGCGGCTGAAGAGGCGCGCAAGGCGGCGCAGACGGCGCAGCAGCAGTTCGCCAAGGAGATCGCCGAGGCCAAGGCCGAGGCGACCCGGATGATCGATCAGACCCGTGCCGAGCAGTCGCGCCTGGCGGCGGACCTCAAGATCCGCGCCGAGGCGGAGCTGACCGAGCTTCGCGAGAACGCCAACCGCAGCATCGAGGCCGCCAAGCGTGCGGCGATCAGCGAGATCTACGCCGAGGCGGCGACGCTGGCGACCACCGTCGCGGGCAAGATCCTCAAGCGCGAGGTGAACGCGAACGACCAGCGCCACCTGGTTGAAGAGACGATGAACGAGGTTTCGACTCGTTACGCCAAGGCCTGATCCCCCTCTCGGAAGCACAGACGTGACCGCACCGCAGCCCATCAATGTCGCCTTCATCGACCTGCCGCCCGAGGAGGTCGATCGCATCTACGCGCAGAGCCTCTTTGAGATGGCCGAGAAGGAAGGCGGACGCGCGAAGCTCGAAGAGATCGCCGACGAGCTTGAGCAGCTCGGCGAGCAGACCGGGCGCGACCCCGAGATGCGGGAGTTCTTCAACTCGAAGGTGATCACCGCCGCCGACAAGGAGCGCGTTCTCGCGGTCTCCTTCAAGGACCGCGTGGACCCGATGATCTACAACTTCGTGCTGGTGCTGGCGCGTCGCGAGCGGATCGACCGTTTCCGCCGGATCGTCGCGGCGTTCGACCAGATGATGCAGGACCGCTTCGGCATTGTCGAGGTGGACGTCTTCACGCGGTTCCCGCTGGAGCGCGGCGAGATCGATGCCATCCGCGAGAAGCTGCAGACCGCGATGAAGCGCGAGCCGGTGGTGCACGCGTACACCGACGAGACCATGATCGGCGGCATCCGCATCCAGGTCGGCGACAAGCTGCTGGATGCCAGCGTGGATGCGCAACTCCGCCACATGCAGAGCCGCCTCCTCGAGAACGGCGGCAGCGCGCTGCGTTCCAAGATCGACCGGATCATCAACAACGACTGATCAATCCCACATTCGACTCACGATTCACCCATCCCGATTCCCGAGAAGACCATGAAGATCAAGACCGACGAAATCACGAGTGTCATCAAGCACGAGATCCAGAACTTCGCCTCCAAGCTGGAGGTGTACGACGTCGGTAAGGTGATCGAGGTCGGTGACGGCATCGCCCGCATCTACGGTCTGGGCAACGCCATGGCCGGCGAACTCCTGGAGTTCCAGACCTCCAGCGGCGCGGTCATGGGCCAGGTGTTCAACCTGGAACTCGACACCGTCGGCGCGGTCATCTACGGCGACTACCTGCACGTCAAGGAAGGCGACACGGTCCGCTCGACCGGCCGCCTGCTGGAAGTGCCGGTCGGTCCCGAGCTGCTGGGTCGCGTGGTGAACCCGCTGGGTCAGCCGATCGACGGCGGTCCGGCGATCAACGCCAAGCAGTTCCGCCCGGTGGACATCATCGCCCCCGGCATCGCCGCTCGTCAGCCGGTGACCCAGCCGCTGCAGACGGGCATCAAGGCCATCGACTCGATGATCCCGATCGGCAAGGGGCAGCGCGAGCTGATCATCGGCGACCGCAAGACGGGCAAGACGGCCGTCGCGGTGGACGCGATCATCAACCAGAAGCAGTACTGGGGCACGGAAGACGCGGTGGTGTGCATTTATGTGGCCATCGCGCAGAAGGAATCGACGGTTGCCGGCGTCGTGGAGCGGCTGAAGGCCGCGGGCGCGATGGACTACACCATCGTGGTGTGCACGAGCGCCGCCGACTCGGCGCCGATGTCGTACGTGGCTCCTTACGCGGGCTGCGCGATGGGCGAGTACTTCATGTGGCAGGGCAAGGACGGCAAGACGCCCAAGCACGCGCTGTGCATCTACGACGACTTGTCGAAGCAGGCGGTCGCGTACCGTCAGATGTCGCTGCTGCTGCGTCGCCCGCCCGGCCGTGAGGCGTACCCCGGCGACGTGTTCTATCTCCACTCTCGACTTCTTGAGCGCGCCACGAAGCTCAGCAATGAGAACGGTGGCGGCTCGCTGACCGCGCTGCCGATCATCGAGACGCAGGAAGGCGACGTGTCGGCGTACATCCCGACCAACGTGATCTCGATCACCGACGGCCAGATTTATCTGGAAGGCGATCTGTTCTTCGCGGGCGTGCGTCCGGCCGTGAACGTCGGTATCTCGGTGTCCCGAGTCGGTGGTAATGCGCAGATCAAGGCGATGAAGCGCATCGCGGGCTCGCTGCGACTGGACCTCGCGGCGTACCGCGAACTGGAAGCCTTCGCGCAGCTCGGCACCGAGCTGGACAAGGCGACGCAGGCGCAGCTGGACCGCGGCGCGCGAATGGTCGAGCTGCTCAAGCAGGCCCAGTTCGTGCCGATGACCGTGATCGAGCAGGTCATCTCGATCTTCGCGGGCTCCAAGGGCTTCATGGACGACGTCCCGGTGAACCAGGTGGGCCAGTTCGAGAAGGCCCTGCTCGCGCACATGAAGGGCCCGGGCGCCGGCGTGGCTGATGAACTCACCAAGCTCAAGGACATCGACAAGACGATGGAAGCGAAGCTGAGCGAGGAGATCAAGCGGTTCAAGGCCGGGTGGAAGCCGACGAAGTAAGGATCGCTGAGAATCTGATGAGATTGACAAGCCCCTGGCGCGAGCCGGGGGTTTTTCATTGGGTTCCCTGAGTTCGTTGGGAAGGCTGAGATTCTTCCGCAAAGGAGCGTGCCGATGGTCTGCGAGCGCAATGCGTCGAGAGGGTTCTCAGACTTGTGCATCTGCTCCCGGCTGTGTGCGTGAGCGCGGCGTCCGCCGGTGAAAGCCTCATCGTCAATCCGAGCTTTGAGGAGTTCGTGGGTGATGCTGAAGGGGCCGTGATCGTCGAGCAGCCGATCGGGACGTTCAATCACGCCAATGTCGACAAGATCGACTTTCAGTTCGCGCCGCCGGCGTGACTCGGTGACGCAAACGGGGATGGGCGGATCGATGGGCGCGATGTGTCGGTGCTGCTCGCGCAGTTCGGCTCGGCTGTCGAAGCGGGTTCGGGTGCTGATTTCAATGGTGAAGGCTGGTGGACGGGCGCGATCTGAGCGTGCTGCTGGCGGCGTTCGGGTCGAGTTGCTGAGAAGAGTTGAGCTGGAATCCCTAGAGCCTCGGCGCGGAGTCGTCGGGGCTTTTCTCTTTGATGTGAATGTGACACCTTGCACAGTTCTTGCGAATGAGAATGCGGGCCGCTTGCTGCGCGAGTTGTGTACACAATGTTCGCGTCGGGTGCATCGGAACGCTCATTTCTGTGAACCGAAGCAGGCGGACCTGCAAGATGCCGATGAGATATCGGCGCGGCGTTCTCAGTATTGAGAGCACGCAACAGCCATGCGGTGAGTCGGTGTTGTGTGACGCGGCGAGATGTGTACGCTGACAGTCATCAGGAGACTGTCACATGAAACGCGCGATGTGTGCACGGGCGCTGGGAGTGTTTGCGGTCATTCTGTGCGCGGGGCGCGCCGGGATTGCTCAATGTGGTGACTGGGACAATCCGTTCGGCGGTTTGAGTTCGCTCAACGACTCGGTGCTGTCGCTCGTGTCGTGGGATCCTGACGGCGCAGCGCCTCAGCCGGGGCAACTGGTGGCCGGCGGCTACTTCACCGTTGCGGACGGGACGGTGGTTAACTGCGTGGCGCGCTGGGACGGTGCTTCGTGGCAGGCGATGGGCGCCGGGATGAACGGACCGGTGCTCGCGCTCACGACGTGGGATCCCGATGGTTCGGGCGCGATGGGTGTGCAGTTGTTCGCGGGCGGGTACTTCGCTGCCGCGGGGGGCCAGACGGTGGGATTCGTTGCGCGCTGGGATGGTTCGGCCTGGCATGATGTGGGGGGAGGCGTTGATCACGCGGTGAGTTGCCTCACGACGTGGGACCCCGATGGCGCTGGTCCGCAGGACACTCAGCTTGTTGCGGGCGGTCTGTTCGACACCGCGGGCGGCATGGCGGTGAACGGCGTGGCCCGCTGGGACGGCTCGTCGTGGCACGCGGTGGGCAACGGTC
>JBGSZV010000252.1:0-10157 GCA_041750235.1 Phycisphaerales bacterium | reverse complement strand
GCCCTCCGCGCGGCAGCCACGGGCGCCGGGCTTCCCGATTCGAGCACGCCCGTGCCGCAAGACCTCGTGACGGCCTCCGGTAGTGGTCTTGATCCACACATCTCTCCGGCCGCCGCGGACTACCAGGCCGAGCGCGTCGCGACGGCGCGGGGCGTCGAGCCGTCGGTCGTCCGCCAGTTGATCCGCGAACACACGTCCGGACGCCAGTTCGGCCTCTTCGGCGAACCGCGCGTGAATGTGCTCACGCTGAATCTCGCCTTGGACGCACTCGTCACATCCGTGCGACAATAAGCAGGTGACTGCCCGACGTCCCGATCCCGATGCACTGCTCCAGCAGGCCCAGGCCGCAGAGGCGCAGTCCCGGCGCGGACGCCTCAAGATCTTCTTTGGTGCAGCGCCGGGCGTCGGCAAGACGTTCGCGATGCTCACCGCCGGCCGGACGCTCGCGGCGCGCGGTGTCGACGTCGTTGTCGGGATCGTCGAGACGCACGGCCGCTCGGAAACCGAGAGCCTCCTCCTCGGGCTCGAGATCCTTCCCAGACGCGCCAGCGAGTACCGCGGTGCCACGCTCAACGAGTTGGACGTCGACGCCGCCATCGCGCGAAAGCCCGATGTCCTGCTCGTCGATGAACTCGCCCACACCAACGCCCCCGGCTCGCGCCACGAGAAGCGATGGCAGGACGTCAGAACGCTGCTCGAGGCGGGCATCAACGTCTACTCCACACTGAACGTCCAGCACATCGAGAGCCTCAACGACGTCGTCGCCCAGGTCAGCGGTGTTCGTGTGCAGGAGACCGTTCCCGACTCTGTGATCGAAGAGGCCGACGAGGTCGAGTTGGTCGATCTCCCGCCCGACGCACTCCTGGAGCGCCTCCGCCAGGGCAAGGTGTACGTCCCCGAGATGGCGCAGCGCGCGATCCAGTCCTTCTTCAAGAAGGGCAATCTCTCGGCGCTTCGAGAACTCGCGCTGCGGCGCACCGCGGAGTGGGTGGATGCCCAGGTCGACGTCCTCAAGCGCGAGCAGGGCGCCACCCATGTCTGGGGCGCGAGCGAGCGCGTGCTCGTGGCTATCGGGCCCGCCCCGACTTCCGCGACGCTGCTCCGCTCCGCCAAGCGCCTCTCAGTCGCGCTCAGGGCTGATCTCATCGCCATCTACATCGAAGCCCCCTCCGACGCCCGCATGAGCGTATCTGACCGGCAGCGACTGCTGGATCATCTTCGACTCGCAGAATCCCTCGGCGCCGAGACGCTCACGATCAAGGCCGCGCCAGGGCGACGCGTTGGCGACGAGATCATCGACTTCGCGCGCCAGCGCAACGTCAGCAAGATCCTCGTCGGCAAGCCCTCCCCGCGCACACCCCTCGAACGACTGCGATCGTCACCGGTTGACCGCCTGATCCGCACCAGCGGAGAGATCGACATCTTTGTCGTCCGCGGCGAGGGCGACGACAACGTGGCAAACTCGACGAGGCTTCCCCTCCTCGCGAGTCTCCAGAGCCAGGCGGGGCCCGCGCAGTACCTCCGCGCCCTGGCCGTCGTAGCGGCATTTCATGCGGTGGCGTATCTCTTTCATCACCCGCCCGATCTTGCCACCGAAGCAATGATCGCGCTCCTCGGGATCGTTCTTGCCGCGGCATGGTGCGGCCGCGGACCCTCGCTGATCGCTGCCGTCGTGTCCGTAGCCGCCTTCAACTATCTGTTCACTGAGCCCCGCTTCACGTTCCGCATGCACAGCCTGAGCGACACTGTGACCGTCTCGGTCATGTTTGTCGTCGGACTCCTCGTCGGCTCGCTGACGGCAACCATCCGAGAGCAGTCGATTGCCGCACGCGAGAGAGAACGCCGAACGGGCGCCCTTTACGCGATGACCCGCGAACTCGCCGCGGCTCGCAATCACGATGAGATTCTCGAAGTCGCCGGGCGCCATCTCCGCGATACATTTCGGTGGGGCGTTGCGATCCTGCTCGCCGAGGGCGGACGCCTCGAGGCAGCTTCCGGAGACCCGGCCGCGCTCACCCTGACCGAAGCCTCGATGGGCGTTGCCAAGTGGTGCCTCGATCACACCAAAGCCTGCGGCCGTGGGACAACGATTCTTCCGTCTTCGGGTGTGCTCTGTCTTCCGCTCCTCGGCGGGAGCGGCAAGGTCGGCGTGCTGGCGTGCGACATCGGCACGGATGACCCCTCTCCAACCGCCATGCGCCTGCTTGAGACATTTGCGCAGCAGGCAGCGCTCGCCCTGGAGCGTGCGGGCCTGATCGAAGAGTCCGAGGAGGCCCGCATCCGCGCCGATGCCGAGCGTCTTCGCAACGCCCTTCTTTCCTCCGTCTCGCACGACCTCCGCACGCCCCTCGCGGCCATCGCCGGCTCCGCGAGCACGCTCCGAGAAGCGGGCGCCGGCCTGGGGGATGACACCCGGCGGGAGCTGCTCGACTCCATTGTCGACGAAGCCGAGCGACTCAATCGCCTCATTGCAAACCTGCTATTTGCTACCAGGCTCGAGAGCGGGGCGGTCGAACCCGTGCGCGAATGGTGCTCGATCGAGGAACTCATCGGCTCGGCCCTCCATCGCGTCCGCAACCGACTCGATGGGCGTCGAGTTGACACCCGCATCCCCGACGATCTGCCGCTCGTCCGCGTCGATGCCGCCATGATCGAGCAACTCCTCATCAATCTCTTTGAGAACGCGGCCCGCCATACCCCGCCCGCAACCTCAGTCGGCGTCGCGGCGTGGCGCGCCGATGGTCACTTGATCGTCGGCGTCGAGGATGAAGGTCCGGGGCTCGCGCCGGGAGAGGAAAGAACGATCTTCAATCGCTTCGTCCGCGGCGATCGCGGCTCGCTTTCGGGATCTGGCCTCGGGCTGGCGATTTGCGATGGCATCGTTCGCGCCCACGCCGGGCGCATCTGGGCCGAGAACCGCCACCCGCGTGGCGCCATCTTCCGATTCTCGCTCCCGATCGAGACGCAGCCCGACGTTCCGCAACCCGATGAGGAGAGCCTCCATGGCAACCCATGAGCCGCTCATCCTGATCGTGGAAGACGAACTGCCCATCCGCAAGTTCCTGCGCGCCACCTTGACCGCGCACGGCTACCGCGTCGATGAAGCCTCCACCGCCAAGGACGCTCTCATCCGCGCCGGCATGCAGCCCCCCGCCGCGGTCATTCTCGATCTGGGCCTCCCCGACGCCGACGGCCTCTCCGTCCTCCGTGAGCTCCGGTCGTGGACCACCATCCCCGTCATCGTCCTCTCAGCACGCGGCCAGGAGGCCGACAAGGTCGCCGCACTCGACGCCGGCGCCGACGACTACCTGACCAAGCCCTTTGGCGTCGGCGAACTCACCGCGCGGATCCGTGTCGCCCTTCGCCACGCCACGGCATCTTCCGCCGCGCCGCAGTCAGTCTTTGCATTCGGGGATGTTTCCATTGATCTGGCCGCAAGAGTGGTCACTCGGGGCGGCGATGATGTACGCCTCACTCCCACCGAGTACAACCTTCTCGCCGTGCTCGTGAAGCACGCGGGCAAAGTGCTCACCCACAAGCAGCTCCTGACCGAAGTCTGGGGGCCGCCGCATGCGCAGGACGTTCAGTACCTCCGCGTCTACATGCAGCAGCTCCGCCACAAGCTCGAGGACGACCCGGCGCAGCCCCGGTGGCTGCTGACGGAGTCCGGGGTGGGATACCGGCTCAAGGACATTTGACCGCCGCCCGCTCAATCGCCCCGACTTGCGATCGAACCTGCAGTCGAGAGGTGTCCAAGAGGCGGCCGCGCGGCGTCATTCAGGGCCGCCCCGCGACGCTTGGGCTCATGAAAGGACCGCCGAACTCCGATAAATGGACGGTGCGGCGGCACCTGCGGCGATCCAGGTTTGCCACCATCCACCGGCGGAGGCACCCATGAACGTCGACTCCATCATGACCCGTCACGTCCTTGCCGTCTCGATGGACAGCACGCTGCGCCAAGTGCGCGACCTGTTCGCCGACCACGGCTTTCATCACGCCATCGTTACCGAACATCACCGCGTCGTCGGCATCGTGTCGGACCGCGACCTGCTCGCCAACATCAGCCCCTTCCTCGGCAAGCCCTCCGAGCGATCGGTCGATGCCGCGAGCCTCGACCGCAAGGTCCACCAGATCATGAGCCGCCATCTCGTCTCCGTGACGCCGGAAACCCCCGTCACCGATGCGGCACGCACCATTCTGGAGCATCGCATCTCCTGCCTCCCCGTGCTCGATGCGCAGGGCGGCTGCGTGGGCATCGTCACCTGGCGCGACGTGCTGCGGTGGGTCATCAAGGAGGGCGCGAGCGGCCACGTTGACGCGATCCCCCGCGAGAAGGCCGCCTGAGTTGGCGAGTACGCGCGGCACCCAGTCACCCGACGACTGCCGTAGGTCACAAGCCTCCGCTAACTCCCGAAGCTCAGCGGGAGGAGGTGCGCATGGGAAATGCGATGCGCACGCGATGAGCGTGCGCATCAAGACTGCGATCAGCGCCATCGACGGGATGCCCAGACACCGCCGAGAAGCATCATCGACGCGATACTTGGAGCCGGCACTTCCACGTCCGGCACGTCGACGTCCATCATCTTTCCGATCGTGTACGAATCCAGCCCGCCGAGCGGAACGAACCCGACGGTGAAGGCGTTGCTGAGGTCCGTCAGCACTTCGCCCTCGACAAAAGCGCCGAGGATCTGCTGCCGAATCAGCCCGACGCCGACGGGGTCGCTCGGATCGAAAGGGTTGCCGGCGGAGTCCAGAAAGTCCAGCCCAAACTGATCCGTGCTCTGCCCGAAGGCCAGATCGACGGCGATGCTCCCCGCTGCATCCGCGGTGATCGACACGCGGAAAAGATTCACCGCGCTCAGGTGATCGCCCCAGAACGCGTCCGGGTCGTTGACGACTCCGGGCGCGACCCTCATCACGTACTCCATCAGCGTCGATTCCGGCTCAACATCGGGCGGGTACTCGATCGGCGCGGGAAAAGCCGTGCCGGCGCTCATGGAGAACGAACAGTCGAACCCGGCGTCGTTCCGCGGCAACGCGGCCCCCTGTTCAACCGAGCCGAACGACCATGGGTCGGTGGCGTTCACCTTGACGCGGATCGGAGAATTCCCTGTGTTGTTGAACCCAGCGTTCACCTTGGCGACGGCCTTGGCCCGGACGTCGAAGGAGTCCACGCCGTTGGCGCGCCTTCGGTGCTGCAGGGACAGGTGGTACGTGGAGCTCCCGGTTGACTGATGCACCTCCAAGTCGTTCTCGTGGACGATGGGGTCAATGATCGGCACCGCCGGCTCGCCCGGGACAGCCGCCGCCGGATCCTTAACGAAGTTGGTCCGATCGTAGTCGTTGGGATGGAACTTGAACCACGTCCGAACGAACCCCTGAGGCCCATCGAGTTGCTGCGTGTTCCAACGCCAGTCGAGGTCCTTCGATGCGATCCCGCCGACGATGTCCAGCCTGGCTTGCCTTTCCGCTTGCGCCGGGGACGCCGTGCCGCCCACCAGCAGCGCCGCACCAGCAGCCAGTCCCGCCAGCATGTACCGTTTCATACTGAACCTCCTTTGAAATGTTCTTGCTCGCTCTCACCGGTGCGCCTCGCCAGCTCACGCGCGCTCGTTCGGGTGTGTCGGGCCGAATCGACATCACGCGCCCCCTTTTGAGAAATGGAGTTGTATGTCGATTATTACAATACTATGCGGCGCAGGGAGTCGCCTCCATTAATCGAGCGCGCATCTGCATCAATGAGACTACGACGCAGCGAGATCGCTCAATCTTGCTGATGGCGGAATGAATGGTCGCTGTCGAAGCGGACTGTGGTGTGCCTAACCGTGCGCGCACGCACAGGAGCGGCATGCGACGCCTTCGCGCGGCGCCGCGATCACACGCGTGCCCACCACCGGCTCGAACCGCGCCTGGAAGAACCGCAGCATCTTCGGCTCGTGCGTGAACCGCAGGCCGACGATGTTCGCGGCGTGTTCGTATAAATCAATGACGCCCTCCGCGGTGACGTCCATGTGCGCCTGTGTGTACACCCGCCGCGGGATCGTCAGACGAACCAACTCCAACTTCGGAGTATTGTTCTTGCCCGTGTCGGCATCCCGACCGGCGGAGACACCGCCGCGCTCCATCGAGCGCACACCCGAGTCCACGTACAGCGCCGCCGCCAGCGTCTGCGCGGGGAACTGCTCCCTTGGAACGTGCGGCAGGAAGGCCGCCGCATCGATGAACACGCCGTGGCCGCCCACCGGCCGCGCGATCGGCACGCCGGCGTCGATCAGCTTCTTTCCGAGGTACTCGACCTGCCCGATCCGCGCCCGCAGGTGGTCGAACTCCACGCTCTCGCGGATGCCGATCGCGATCGCTTCCATGTCGCGCCCCGCGAGGCCGCCGTAGGTGTGCAGCCCCTCGTACAGCACCACCATGTTCCGCGCTTGTTCGGCCAGTGCATCATCATTCAGCGCGAGCCAGCCGCCGATGTTCACAAGGCTGTCCTTTTTGGCGGACATCGTGCAGCCATCGGTGCACGCGCACATGTCGCGCAGGATCTCCGAGATGCTCCGCTGCGACTGCCCGGCCTCGCGCTCCTTGATGAAGTACGCGTTCTCCACCGCCCGCGTCGCGTCCAGGAACACCCGAATCCCGTGCCGACGGCAGAGCGCCGCCACCTCCCGCAGGTTCTTCAGACTCACTGGCTGTCCGCCCGCCATGTTCACCGTCACGCCGACGCACACGTATGGGATGCGCGATGCGCCCACACTGGCGATCACCGACTCCAGCTTCGCCAGGTCGATGTTCCCCTTGAACGGCGACTCGTTTGTCGGATCGTGCGCCTCGGCACAGATCACATCGATGAAGCGCCCACCCGCCAGCTCCTGGTGGGCGCGCGTGGTCGTGAAGTACATGTTCCCGGGAACGACATCCCCCTCCTTGATGCACAACTGGCTCAGGATGTGCTCCGCGCCGCGACCCTGGTGCGTCGGAATGATGTGCTTGTAGCCATAGTGCTCGCGCACCACGGCCTCAAGGTGATAGAAGTTCGCGCTCCCGGCGTACGCCTCGTCGCCCATCATCAACCCCGCCCACTGGCGGTCGCTCATCGCCGATGTGCCCGAATCGGTGAGCAGGTCGATGTAGACGTCCTCGCTCTTCAAGAGGAACGTGTTGAACCCCGCCTCCGCAATCAGTCGTTCGCGCTCCTCGCGGGTGGTCATTCGAAGGGGCTCAACCATCTTGATCTTGTAGGGCTCTGCCCAGGAACGGCGTTGCATGGCGGTCTCCGAGGAAAAGTAACCAGCTCAATCAGGGCTCCGATGGACGCAAGGCGGAGCACGGGATCACATTCAGTATATTCGGATCAGTATTTCTTTGATCACCAATCATTCTGACTGTTGGCCATGGAGGTCTGCGGGGGCGTATCAAGCCGCACTGGCGAAGCCCAGTCCGCTTACACCCGAGGCCGCGCCCGCCACGACGCCAGCCGCCTCACTGCCACCAGTATGGTCTGAAACGGGTCGGCCATCGCGCTGCCGGGCCGCGTGTGGTTCACAAGCGGGTTCCCGTCATTTGCAGATTGGCAGCCCCCAAACTGCGCGATGACCCGTTCGATTTCTTCCATCTCATGATCGCGAATGCACTTGAGTGTGAAGCGGGAGAAACTGCGCTCGGTGATCTCACCCAGTACCAGCAACCGCACATTGCAGTGGCGTTCGTCCTTCTCGATCCGTCCGTACAGCGAGCGAACCGCTTCCTCCGGCCCTTCCAGCACTTGGAGAAAGTGTCTGCGGCCGAACCAAAGGCAGCCCGTAATGTCCGCTCGTTCATTGAAGCGCATCGCAGGCAGCACGATGCTGTCCACGATCATCTCGTCGCTCGTGGTCTTCGGACGGTCGCTCAGGTAGATCAACTGGATCATGCCGCGCTCCCTTCGACCGTCATCGAGATCAGCCGTCGCACGCGGCGTCGAGTATGATGTCTGTGGATCGCGAGTCGCGCGCGGTGTGAGTTGCCCCCGAAGAGTTGTGGGAGCTTCAAACCATGTCTTCCGGCCAGGTACAACTTCCCTCGGCGGTGATCATCGCGCACCGCGACCCCGATATTCGAACGGCCGTGCGGCGCACTGTCGAGAACCGCACGCGCATTTACGCCGAGTGCGATACGCGGCACGAACTTGAGGAACATCACAAGGCGCTTGAGGAGGGCGTTGTCGTCAGCGGTGTGGACTTCCCCGACGGCGATGCGCTGGAAACCCTCATCCGGCTCGGACAGGTCAGCCCGCTCCCGGTTGTCATCATCACGCACAAGCGATCCCTCGAGCTCGTCGAGAAGGCCGCGCGCGATCACGTCATGGCCTACCTCATCGAACCGCTCGATGTGAACGAACTGCTGGCCGCCATGGTCCTCGCCGACCAGCGCTTCTCGCAGCTCAAGGAACTTCGGGAAGAAGTCGAGACGCTTCAACAGGCGCTCGAAGAGCGTAAGGTCATCGAACAGGCTAAGGGCATTCTCATGGCGACTGAGAAGATCGACGAGACTGCCGCCTATCGATCTCTGCGAACGCTCGCCCAGTCGCGCCGGATGAAACTCACCGCCCTGGCGCAGGAAATCCTGTCCAAGCACAAGCCCGAATAAACCTTCGTAGTTTGTCATGCCGACCCACCGCTGCCTTTGGGGAACCGAACCACGGGTCCCGGCAGCGTCGGCGAGACGGGCGGATTATACCTCGCTCAGCTTTGTTATGAAGGGGTCGTTGGCACGTTCGTCCCCATCAGTCCGCCCAGCACACCGACTGCGGCCACCCTCTCGTGCCGCACGACCGAAGGGCCCTGAAGCAGCCCCGATAAGTCCCCTATAACTGGCCCCCCGGCGTTATCCACCCACGATCTGTTCCGGCAGGCTGGTTCAATCCCGCGCATCGGGGTATGGTCTTCCTGCTGTGCGGATCGAACCCTCCAACCCGTTCCATATCGCCAAGGCCTACGGCGTCACCATCGCCTCTCCCCTGCGTCCCGCGCAGGAAGTGGCCCCGATCGCACGCATCCAGCCTCGACCCGAAAGCGAACTCGCGCCGACCAGCCGCCTTGTCGCAGGCACTGTTCCCGGAACCGTCGATTTCTCCGGCGAGACCCCACAGCCGTCGACCGATGCGGCGATCCCCATGTACCGCCACCCGGCCGACCGCAACGCCGCCGCGACCAACCTCCAGGCTGGCCGGATGGTCGACCTCCGCGGCTGAGTGGTCGCCCCGTCCCACCACAGACTGGGTTCTTTCTCTGCATTCACTGCACCTCGGCGGTGAAGCTGTCCGCGTTACGCTCATCCCATGACCTCCCCGCTCGCTCCACGCTGGGGCCTCGACCCCGCCATCACCTACCTCAACCACGGCTCCTTCGGGGCCTGCCCGCTCGAAGTCTTGCAGCACCAGCGCGAACTCCGCGACCGCCTCGAACGCGAGGCCGTGCGCTTCTTCGTCGAGGATCTCGAAACACTCCTCGATGAGGCCCGCGCCGATGTTGCCCGCTTCGTCGGCGCGCAACCCCAGGACCTTGTCTTCGTCACCAACGCCACCGTGGGCGTCAATGCCGTGCTGCGTTCACTCAACTTCAAGCCCGGCGACGAACTGCTCTCCACCAATCAGGACTACAACGCCTGCCTCAATGTGCTGCGTTTCGCCGCCGAACGATCCGGCGCGACACCCGTCATCGCCGACTTGCCCTTCCCGATCCGCTCCGCGGAGGAAGCCTTCGATGCCATCATGGCCCGCGTTACCCCGCGCACACGCCTCCTGATGGTCAGCCACATCACCAGCCCGACCGCGATCATCCTGCCCGTCGAACGCCTGGTGAAAGAACTCAACGCCCGCGGCATCGACACCCTTGTCGACGGCGCCCACGCCCCCGGCATGGTCCCGGTCAACCTCGACGCGCTGGGCGCCGCCTACTACACCGCGAACTGCCACAAGTGGATGTGCGCCCCCAAGGGCGCGGGCATCCTCCACGTCCGCCGCGACCGCCAGCACCTCATCCGCCCCGCGGTCATCTCGCACGGCGCGAACTCCCGGCGCACCGACCGCTCGCGGTTCCTCGTGGAGTTCGATTGGACCGGCACCGGTGATCCCACACCTTATCTCTGCATTCCCGCGGCGCTGCGCTGCATGCAGAAGA
>JBGSZV010000251.1:0-15499 GCA_041750235.1 Phycisphaerales bacterium | reverse complement strand
TGAATCGAGCTGGTGCGGGCTGCGGCCGTGCACGGCGGACGGACTGCCGGCGATCGGGTGGTCGCCGCGGAAGGCGGGCGTCTTTGTCGCGACGGGTCACGCGATGATGGGCTTCTGGACCGGGCCGATCACGGGCCGCGTGGTGAGCGAGGCGGTGCTGGGGGAGAAGACGTGCATCGACCTGGGGCCGATGGGGCTGGATCGACTGTAGGGATCAGGACTCGCGGCGCGCGGCACCGATCAGTTCCTCGAGGTTCTCGGGAACATCGATAAAGACATCGACGAGCTGACCGGGGAACAGGGTGACCTTGGGGTCATGTTCGACTTCGAAGATGACTTCGACCACGCGGGTGTCGACGCGCTCGTTGGTCGCGCCGCTGAGCTGTGTCTTGGGGATGGCGAAGGGCTCAATGCGAACCATCTTGAGCGGGATGGTGAGGGCAAAGTCGCCGCGGATACGTGCTTCACCCTTGCTGCCGTCGCGGAGCTTGGGGAGGTCCTCTTCGTCAATGCGAGCGCGGACGCGGGTGCGAGAGAGGTCGGCGATGACAATGGCAGAAGTGTCGGGCGCGGCGGGGGCCCACTGTCCGGGCTCGACGTCGCGCTTGAGGACGGTGGCGTCGATGGGCGTGCGGACGGTGCGACGGTCGAGGAGAAGCTGGAGTGAGTCGACGGCGGCGCGGGCCTCGGAAACGCGGGCGCGTGCGATGACTTTGTCGGGCTCCCAAGCGCCGGCGCGGGTGAGCGTGAGGTTGGCCTCGGCGAGTGCGAGGCGAGCTTCGGCGGCGGCAATCTGGAAGAGTCGGCGCTGGAGTTCGTTGCGCGAGGCGCCGTCGCCCTCCATCGCGGTGCTGAGGCTGTCGTATTGATCTTTCCAGTCCGCAAGATCGGCCTGAGCGGCGCTGACGCCGGCTTCAAGGGGCGGGATGGTTTCGGTGCGTGGCTCGGCTTGGACTTTGTCGAGGTTCGCTTGCGCGACATCGAGCGCCGACCTCGCCTTCACCATCTCGGCCTGAAGGGGGCGGAGGTCGAGTTCGAAGAGCGGATCACCGGCTGTCACCTGCTGGCCGGGTTGGACGAAGACCTGCGTGACGAGCCCGCCTTCGGGCGCGACGATGTTGATGTTGCGCGAAACGCCTTCGACAACGCCGGTGGCGGCGATGCCGCGGGGGAAGGGGTTGATGGAGGGGGGCGCGGCGAGGGGGATCCTGGGCGGCGAACTGCTGGCGGTGGCGACGGTGTAGAGCCCGACGGAAGCGCCGGCGAGAGCGAGGAGGATGGTGAACCACTTGATCATGGCGGGAGGGATTCGGTGGATGGGGATGACAGATTCGGGTTGGCAGTTGGAATGATAGGTTGGGGAGAAAACGTGGCCAGAGATGTCATTTCGTGGGCTTGGCGTTCGGGTCTTCGTAGTTCGGGATCCACTTCGCCTCTTCGGCGACGAAGTGGGAGACTTCGGTCTTGAGGCGTCCGTCTTCCATCTCCTTGATGTCGTCGGCATAGTGGAAGATGCGGGCGTCGTGTGTGACGACGACGACGCAGCGCTGGCGACCGGCGGCATCGGTGGAACGGCTGGCGGCGTGGATGAGGTCCATCACAAGCTGACCGGTGCGGGCGTCGAGGTAGGCGGTGGGCTCGTCGCAGACAAGGAGCGCGGGATTGCCGACGAGGGCGCGGGCGATGGCGACGCGCTGCTGCATGCCGCCGGAGAGTTGACTGGGGCGAGCGTTGCCGCGGTGCTTGAGACCGACGTTGTCGAGGGCCTCAAAGGCGAGCTTCATCGCGACGTCGCGATTCTCGCCGCGGATAAAGAGCGGGACGGCGACGTTCTCCGCCGCGGTGAGGGTCGAGATGAGATTGAACTGCTGAAAGACGAAGCCGACGAGTTCCCCGCGAAGGCGTGATCGCCTGTCGCTGGAAACGTCGCGCCAGCGGTGACCGAAGACCTCGACGAGGCCGTCGTCGGCGTTGAGGACGCCACTCATCACGGACACCAGCGTCGTCTTGCCGCAGCCGGAGGGGCCGACGAGCATGACGAGGCGGCCGGGCGCGATCTCCATGCTGACGCCGCGGAGGGCGGGGACGGCGTTGTCGCCCTTGCCGAAGGTCTTGGAGACGTTCTCGAGCTTGACCGCGAGGTGCGCGGAGGCGGGGATGTTCATTTGAACACCACCGCGGGCTCGAGGCGGAGGACGCGCTGCAGGCTGAGCAGGCTGCCCGCCATGACGCAGATCAGCATGGCGACGAAGGCGCCGATCATGAGCTGCCAGGGGAAATAGGCGGCGAGTTCGACGCCGGGTTTGCGGCCGGCGAGGGTGAAGAGGCCGGTGGCGCCGATGCCGATGCCGAAGCCGATCAGTCCGACGACGACGGCCTGCAAGAGGACCATCCCGATGAGCGTCGGGGCGCGGGCGCCCATCGCCTTGAAGACGGCGAAGTTGCGCATGTTCTCGATGGTGAACTGATAGAATATGGAGGCGGAGACGACGAGGCCGACGATGAAGCCGAGCAGGACGGTGATGCCGAAATTGATCCCGATGCCGGTCTCACGCATGATGAACCCGACGGTTTTCCACTGCATTTCCTTGGGCGTGAATGCGGCGAGGTCGGGGAGCTGATTGATGCGCTGCTGAACATCAAGGATGTCGATCTCGGGCTTCACGCCGACGAGGACGTAGGAAAGCGTGTTGCGGCCGAGGGGGACGAAGTTGATGGCGTTCTCGTAGGTGGTGTAGATGAGCGCGGGGGAGTCGAAGCCGCTCTTGGCACGGCAGAATCCGACAACGACACCGCGACGGTCGTTGAGTTTGAGTTCGTCGCCGATCTGCGGGTCGTTGAGCTTGGAGCGGGCGCTCTCTTCAATAAAGACGGCGTCGGCGACGCGGAGGTCCTCAAGGCGACCGACGGTGATCTCGGGCGGTTGGCCGACGAGGGTCACCGCGCTGATGCCGACGATGTTGACGGTGCGGAAGTTGCCGTTGGCGAGTTCACAGGTGGCGCGGACGTTGAAGAAGGGCTCGGCCCATGCGACTCCGGAAACAGAGCGGACACGGTTCAGGTCGGCGTCCGAGAGGTTGCGGGTTTCGCTGATCCACTTGACGTAGGGATCGGTGACCCAGAGGTCGGGCTGCGAGACGTTCTGCAGCGGACCGGTGGCGCGGAGCATGAGTCCGAGGAAGATGGCGCCCTGCTGAGAGATCAGCAGCACGGCAAAGCCAAGCCCGAAGACGAGCGAGAGGTACTTGCTCTTGTCGCCGAGCAGCATTTTGAGCGCGACGCGCAGCATGGGGCATGAGGATAGGCGAGCGCGGGGTTGCGCTCCAGCGATCGCGATGCCCTCAACGTGTGAAGAATCACCGGCGCGGCATTTCTGCCGAGCGCCGGCGGTGAATCCGTTACTCGGTTTCGATCGAAGCGAGGATCACGGAGAGGTCGCGCCCGTTGACGACGCCGTCGTTGTTGACGTCGGCGTTCTGCCCGGGCGCTGTGGCGTTTCCGAACTGTGCGAGCACGACGGACAGATCCTGGCCGTTCACGACGCCATCGCCGTTGGTATCGCCGGTCGTCGGTCCGACCGCGGGCGCCGGGAGCTTGACGATGAAGCCCTCGTAGAAGCCCGCCGGATTGAGGCCGTAGCCGGCGATGGTCAGGGCGTCATCCGAGATCCCGGTGGCGTTAATCAGGTCCCATCCGGTGAGGTCGATGGCGTAATCGAGGGTGAGCACCTCTTCGAGCGATCGCATACCGGCGGCCTGGGTCCAGATGAATGCCTTGAAGCAGTCGTCGCTCATGGATGAGCCGACGATGGTGTTGCCGTCGGCGCTGCATGCTGCTGCGATAGCGCTGTACTCGCCGCCGGGAAGATCGCCGAGGGCGACCATGCCGCCGCCCTGGGTCCAACGGAAGGCTTCGTCGCCGTTGTCGGAGCGTGCGAGGCCGACGATCACGCTGCCATCGGCGGAGCAGTCGTAGGCGATGCTGTTGAAGATGCCGCCGGGCAGATCGTCGAGGCCGACCATGCCGGTGCCCTGCGTCCAGCGGAAGGCTTCGGTGCCATTGGCGGAGGCTGATCGACCGACGATGACGCTCCCGTCGGCGGAGCAGGCGCGGGCCTCGGAGTTGAAGTCCCCGCCGAGAAGGTCGCCGAGGGGCTGCATGCCGTTGGAAACGTTCCAGTGGAATGCTTCCATGCCGGCGCCGGAGTTGGAGCGGCCGACGATCACGAGGCCGTCGGTGGAGACGCCCCATGCTTCAGAAAAGGAGAGGCCGCCGAAAAGATCGCCGAGCGGGAGTTTCACGCCGCCTGCCCAATAGCACGCGCTCTGGCCGGATACAAAGGCGCCGGTCCCCGAGGAGCCGACGATTACATGACCATTTCCGGAAACGGCAAAGGCGGCGCTGACGGGGAAGCCGGGGAGCGCGCCGAGCGGTGAGATCGTTCCCGCGTTCCAGCTGAATGCCTGTCCGGCCTGTGCGGCGGTGGATTGACCGGCGACGGTGTTGCCATCGCCGGAGAGGGCGAGGGCGAAGCTGTAGAAGTCGCCGCCGGCGAGGTCGCCCAAGGGGGTGAAGGTGGCGGGTCCGGCGAAGGCGCCGGAGGCGAGTGATGCGATGACTGCGGGCGCGACGATCGCGAGATTGCGACGAACGCAACGGGCGGGATCCATGCTGTCCTCCTTGACGGGGCCGCGGGTGATGCGCGACGGGCGGCACAGAAACGCGCTCGGCTCCGTGGATGCAGTCGTCCGGCGGTAGTGCGAAGCATGAGAAATCGGGGCGGGCGGGAAAGCAGATTGCCCATCTTCACATGGGAACACCCCTGATTCGCTAGACTTCACACCCCGTCCGCGCATGGACGCTCAAGGAGAAGATGCAAGCCGATGTCCGCGACCACCACGCCCCACGAGCCGGTTCTTCGCGAAGCGAAGATGCACATTCACAAGCCGACCGAGCCGGTCATTGCTCGCATCACGAAGAACGAGTTGTGCACCGCGAGCAAGAAGGCCGCGGGATTCGTACGGCACATCGAGTTTGATGTGTCGGGAACGGGGCTGGTGGGTCAATGCATCGCGGGACAGTCGATCGGCGTCATTGCGCCGGGCGTGGATGCGCAGGGGCGTCCACACAAGGTGCGGCTGTATTCGCTCGCATCGCCGAGCGACGGCGAGGACGGTAAGGGGTGCATCCTCAGCACGACGGTGAAGCGGACCATCGACGAGCACTGGGAGTCCAACGCGCTGTTCTTGGGCGTGGCGTCGAACTACCTGTGCGACCGGCGCGCGGGGGATGAGATGCAGGTGTCGGGCCCGAACGGCAAGCGGTTCGTGCTGCCGCAGGACATGCACGCGCACGACTACACGTTCATTGCGACGGGGACGGGGATCGCTCCGTACCGCGGGATGCTGCTGGACCTCTTCCGCGGCGGGTACAAGGGGCGCGTGACGCTGATCATGGGGGCGCCGTACGCGACGGACCTCTTGTACCACGATCAGTTCCTGAGCCTGGCGAGCGAGCACAAGAACTTCACCTATCTCTCCGCGATCAGCCGCGAGAAGCAGGCGGACGGGCACGACCGGATGTACGTGCAGGACCGGCTGCGGACGAACGCGGACCAGCTCCTGCCGCAGATGACGAGCGAGCGGAACCTGATCTACATCTGCGGCATCGCGGGGATGGAGCTGGGGATCTTCCAGCAACTGGCGTTGCAGCTACAGGGCGATGCGCTATCGCAGTACATGCAGGTGGACGGGGAGACGCTGCGGGATGTGCGCGGGTGGGACCGGCGGATGATCCACAAGGAAGTGAAACCGACGCGGCGGGTGCTGATGGAGGTCTACGCGTGATCTTCAGCCTCGTCGAGATGCTGGGTCGCAGAGCGCCGGTGATCGATGTCATCGACGTGGGCGCGATGCTGCTCGACGAAGCGCCGCCGGACTACAAGCCGCTGATGCAGCGCGGCGCAGCGCGGGTGGTGGGCTTTGAGCCGGTGCCGGAGGAATGCGCGAAGCTCAACCAGCAGGCGGGGAAGGGGCAGACGTTTCTCCCCTACTTCATCGGCGACGGCAGCGAGCGGACGTTTCACCTGTGCAACTTTCCGATGACCAGCTCGCTGTACGAGCCGAACACCAAGCTGCTGAACAAGTTCAACAACCTGGCCGAACTCACGACGTGCGTGGAGAAGACGAAGGTCAAAACGACGCGGCTGGACGACATCCCGGAGATCACGGGGTGCGACTACCTGAAGCTGGACATCCAGGGGGGCGAGCTGGATGCGCTGCGCGGCGGGATGAAGGTGCTGGAGAAGGCGCTGGTGGTGGAGATGGAAGTGGAGTTCGTGCCGATGTACGCGGGTCAGCCGCTGTTTGCGGATGTGGACCCGGTGGTGCGCGGCGCGGGGATGATGTTCCACACCTTCAAGAGCACCTTCGGGCGTGCGTTCAAGCCGCTGCTGGTGAACAATGACATCAACCGGCCGCTGAAGCAGATTCTCGCGGGCGACGCGGTGTACGTGCGGGACTTCACGCGGTTCGCCGAGTTGCCAGCGGAGTCGCTGCTGAAGATCGCCGTGATCCTGCACGAGGTGTATTCGTCGCTGGATCTGGCGGCGCTGGCGCTGCAGCACTACGACGCGAAGACCAAGGCAGGGCTGTACACGGTATACATGCAGCGTCTGCATCAGGGCGGGAAGCCGCCGCCCCCCCCACCGCTCGACTGAGGGTGACAACCGATGGCGCACGTGATCTGCGAGCCGTGCATCGCGACGAAACAGGCGGCGTGCGTACTGGTGTGCCCGACGGACGCGATCCATCCGCGAGCGGATGAGGCGGGTTTCAGCCAGGCGCTGCAACTGTTCATTGATCCGGCGCGGTGCATCGACTGCGGATTGTGCGTCCCGGAGTGTCCGGTGAAGGCGATTTATCCCGAGGGGGAAGTTCCGGGGCCGTGGTCGCGGTTTGTGGAGTTGAATGCGGCGCCGTTCCGCACGCCACAGGGCTGACGCTGGCGGTGATCAGCAGATCGGCGGAATCTTCGGTGGTTCTCGGCCATCGAATCGATCCTGCGTCTCGATATCGCCGTGAATTCGCGCCTCGGGTCTGGCACACGGCTTGCCATAGGGGTGGTGTCTCATCGCGAGCGGGTGGCCGCGCGGCCCCGAGCCCGGCGAGACGGTGATCACAACGGAGTGATCGTCGCGTTGGTGTTCCATCTGACTTGAACGGAGTGTTTCAATGAACAAGCGCATCGCCTTCTTCGTCGCCGCTCTTGCGGCTCTCACTGTCAGCTCTGCGGCCCTCGCGGGCGGCGGCGGTCGGGTTCGCCTTCAGGCCCGCATGACCGCGGGCAATGATCAGGCTCAGGCCAAGAGCGTCTATCAGGAGCGGACCATCGGCGGCAGCATGACTGTCCGCTTCAAGGTGGAGGCCGAGGATTTCGCGCCCGGCACCGACCTGCCCGTGTCGATCAACGGCAACCTGATCGGCACGGCGATCGTGAACGATCTGGGTGTGGCCGAGATCCAGTTCCGCACGATCGTCGATGAGCCGGGCGATGGCCAGCCGCTCCCCAACGGCTTCCCCCGCATCCAGGCCGGCGACACGATCAGCGTCGGTTCTCTCTCGGGCGTCTACGCCGCGCGCTGAGCACTTCACCTTCGACATGCACTTTCCGCCGTGGACTTGAGACATCAGGCCCACGGCATTGCGGAACGATCCATATCCAGACCTACCATCACCTTGAGGTGAATCATGAATCGCATGCTTGCGGTATTGGCGATTGCGGGAGTTTCAGCGGGTGCCGGTGCGGCCACTTTCCCGAGCGATTTTGAAGCGCCTGCGGACCAGGTGAGCCGGCTCTACTCGTACTTCGGGGGCGTGGCGTCGTTCAGCGTTGCGATGTCGAACGAGCCGGTGTTCAGCGGCCAATCTCAGCAGCTCACGATCAACTTCCAACCAAGCAGTTTCTCGACCAACGGGGTGGGGGTCGGATCGCTGGGGTTGTCCGCGCCGAATCTTGGACAGAGTGCCGCGAACAACACCTTCAGCATCACGATCAAGAGCCCTGCGAACGGTACGCTGGCGTTCTATGTGACGATCCGAGAGGACGACAACGCGAGCGGTACGATTGACATCGCCAACGGCGACGACGAATGGGAATCGGTGGAGTTGACGCTGTTGCCGGGGACCAACACGTACAACATTCCCTACGCGTCGTTCGCGCTCACCGGCGAGGGAAGCGGGAATGAGACACAGAACTTCAACACGACGCCGCGCATGGCGTTTCTGATGAACTTTGAGACCCGCGCCGCGCTGCCGGGCGGGCTGATCACGACGCCAACAACGCTGTACTTTGATCATGTCGGCTTTTTCGCGGGTCCGCAGACGCCGCCGCCGCCAAGCTGCAGCGCGGACGTGAATGATGATCAGGCTGTGACCGGCGCGGACCTGAGCGTGTTGCTCGGCCAGTTCGGCCAGGGTGTTGCGCCGGGGACCGGCGCTGACATCAACGGCGACGGGCTGGTGAGCGGCGCGGATCTGAGCGTCCTGCTCGGTCAGTTCGGATTGTCTTGCTAACGGTCGTGCAAGCACACCCCGAGACGGTTGGCGCCTGCCACGAGGCGCCGGCCGTCTCACTTTTTGAACGCAGAAGCGACGAGATCACGGAATGCCCCTGGGATGCGCGGAGCCGTTTGCGGTGAAGGACCTCGCACCCCGAACGGGTGTGTGCGGCTGCGTAATCAAAGACAAGCTTGCGGCAATAGGCTGGCCTCAGCCAATTCCGGTTGTTCTCGGCCGGGAGCGGCGCGAAGCCAGTGCCCACGTTTAGCAATTGCCCGGCGTGCATCTTGTGGGGCCTCGGCAGCCGATTTACTCTATGCACGGCTGAGAGAGCCGAGAGAGTCGCGTTTGGGAGGCCATCCCGCGGATGCAGCGGTGTCTACGTGAGAAGTCGTCGATTGGCGGTCGCGTCGAAGTTTCGGCGCGGGCGTTTACGTTGATTGAACTTCTCATCTCGATTGCGATCATCGCTGTCCTGATCGCGGTGCTGTTGCCGGCGCTGGGGCTTGGTCGCGAGTACGCCCGGGGGTTCCGCTGCCAGATGAACCTGCGCTCGGTCGCCTTCGATTTCGGCATCTTCGCGGACGACAACCTGCACGGGAACCGCGGCGACGATGAAGCGTTCCAGAGCAGCTTCGCACTCGAGACGTTCATCGAGAACCAGTACGGCGTCAGCGAGTTCTGGAGTCACGGCAACGGGCAGACGGCCACGCGCACGACTGCGGACGACGTGATGCGGTGCTCGGAGGTCGCGGGGCCGGTGGTGATGCGGAAGAACGTGCCCTGCAGCCAGGGTGCGATCAGCCCGACACAGAACGTTTCGTACACGTTCAACGCAAGACTGCATCAGGCGGAAGTGGTGAACAAGAACGGCCGTGTCGGCGTGAAGGCGGTCCGGCTGACAGGCGCGAAGGTGCTGGCGCAGAACGAACTGCCGCTGGTGTGGGACCTTGATGGGACGGCCGCGGTCGCGGCGCAGGCACTGCCCCACTTCTCGGCGCCCGCTCTGGACAGTGTGAACGTGTACGCCGACAACAGTCGTTGGTTCCCCTCCGGGCGACATGCCGGGCGCGGGAACTACGCGTTGGTGGACGGCAGCGTGCACGCGACGTCGAAGCCGCTCGAGACCGGCTGGAACTGGGCGTATCAGACGATCCCGGTCCGCTGAACTCAGAGCTAGATCAAGAGTCCCCGACGACGGAGCGTGTCGAGCACGAGCGTTTCCATGTCGGTGTCGCTGCGCACCAGCAGGTGTGTCATGGAGCGGGCGGCGCAGAAGGCGCCAAGGTCGGCGCAGTACTGCTCGAGGCGGCGACGGTAGCTCTTGATGAGCGGCGCGGTGATGGTGACTTCGGCGGCGCGGCCCGACTCGGCGTCGGTGAGGCGGAGGTCGCCGGTCAGCGTCTGGGCGAAGCGCTCCGGTTCAATCTCAGAGGGGGAAAGGACCTGAAGGCAGAAGGTGTCGTAGCCGCCGGCGGCGGCGAGGCCCTTGAGGCCGGCTTCGTATCCCCCTTCGATGAGGAAATCCGAGAGGACGAGCATGACACCTTTGCCAACGCGGAGCCGGGCGATGGTGCGGAGGGCGTTGTTGAAATCTCCGGCGATCGATTCGGGACGCGTGGAGGAGGTGTCGCGCGAGGACCAGGCGGAATCGATGAGGAAGTTCATGATCTGCGGCAGGTGGCGCCGGCCGCGGAGGTCGGGGAGTCGGCGCATGGGCTGGGAACCGCCGAGTCCGAAGACGGTGATGCCAACGCGGTTGTGGTTGACCAGCCCGATGGCGCTCAAGGCGGCAGCGAGGCGGGCAGCGAAGAGGAGCTTGGTGGGGTTCTCGCCGGCGTCCATGCTGAGGCTGGCATCGAGAGCGATGTGGGCGGCAAGATCCTCTTCTTCGAGGAACAGCTTCACGAACAATCTGTCCAGCCGGGCATAGACGTTCCAGTCGATGAATCGCAGGTCATCGCCGGGGACATAGGTGCGGTAGTCGGCGAACTCGACGCTCTGGCCGCGTTTTTTGCTCCGGCGCTCGCCCAGGAGCTTGCCGGCGAACAGCTTGCGGGTCCGGACGTCCAACCGTTCGAGCCGCTGGAGAATGCGGGCGTCGAGGAGGTCGTCGGTGGAGCGGGGTCGCGGGCTGGTTCCGGATACGAGCAACGCGTGTTCCTCTGAGGGGTGAAAGGCCGACTATCGTATTCCACACGCCGGGCGCCGCGGCGCCTTTGGACCGTGCCAGGGAGAAGGATCGCCATGATGAGTGTGAAACGCTACGGATGGATCATTTCGGTGCTGTGCGTTACCGCGCTTGCCACACCGGGCGGGTTGACCCCCACCGCTCTCGCGCAGCCGGAAGCGAGCACCAACGACCTTCGGCGCGAGAATGACCAGCTCCGCGAGCGCATCGCCCAACTGCAGGCGCAGGTGGCGGAGCGGAACAAGCGGATCAAGGAACTCGAGGACAAGGTGAAAGCACTGGAAGCAGGCGGCGCCCCCACCGCTCCTCCGGCCACCACGCCCGCGACTCCCGCCAAGGCTCCCGATACCGCGACACCGCCGGAAACGACTCCCTCCGGCCCTACCGCCACGCCGCCGGAAGATCCGCTGGCGTCACCGGAGGCGATGTTTGCGGTGCTGTCCACTGAGTACGCGGAAGCGGTGGGATCGCTGCCGCGTGAGAGCGACAATGACATCAAGCGCTATCTGCGCGAAGTGTCCAAGTGGGCCAAGGCCGCGGAGCGGAAGCATCGCGGGAACATTGACTGGGTGATCCTCGTCCAGAAGGTGACCGAGGAAGCTGGTCGCACGACGATCGACTACCGGGTGCTGGATGCCGCCAGCGGTTTGCCGTACGGCACGACACCCACGCAGCTCGCGTTGTCGGGTCGTCTGGCCAAGCAGATCACCGATCAGCCGAATCAGAAGACGTGGAAGCTGATCGGCACCGCGAGCGCGAAGCCGGCGGTCAATCCCGAGCGGGCCGAGCCGACGCTGTTCAACGTACCGAAGCTGATCGGCCCGTACGCGGAGTTTGGCTTTGATGTGTCGGTGACGACGCTGACGCCGATCCTGGCGCCGGGTCGGCCTGCAACGCCGTAAGAGCTACTGCGCGTCTTGGTCCGCGTATTCCCAAACGGTCACGGGGATGCGCTGGACGCCCCACTTGCGCGCGATGGCGTGGGTGGCGTAGAGGACGTCGAGGCGTGCGCCCTTGATGGCTCCGCCGACGTCGAGGACGGGGACGACGCGGCCATCGGCATAACCGGGGACGCTGATCATGGAGCGCATCGGGAGGACCTTGGGGTCCGCCGCGACGAGGTTCATGGCGTTGGTCCAGACCGAGTGGTTGGTGCTGGTGATGCCGTCGGCCGAGTCGCCGCAACTGCGTTCATCGGGGCTGTAGGCGGTGACGGTCATCCAGATGGTCCGCTTGGGGCGGATGGGGCGTCCGTTGAAGTAGCGGACGTGTCCTGCGGCGGGGGTGACGATCGAGGGGTCGGCAATGATCGGCGGTCCGGAGAGTTCGGGGGCGATCACCGGGGCCGGGGCGATTTCGGGGAGAGCGGCGACGAGGTCCAAGGGGGCCTCTTCGACGATCGGGGCGGGTTCAATCGCGACCAGGGGGGGGCCGAGGGCTGCCCGCTTCGCCGCGACCGCGGAAGTGACGACCAAGAGGCATGCGACGCTCGCGGCCCCTGCTTCAAAGAGCAGACGGGCGGCAACCGCTTTGCGACCACGCTTGGCGACAACGTCGATCTTTGGCACGCCTGTTTGATCCGCTATGGGTTCGACCATTGATGGGGAAGACGGCCCTGCGCCGGCTGACCCGCTCCTTGTTCAGTCTCGCACGTTCGCCTTCATCCACAAGCCGAACGCGGCTCAGTTCGTGCCGATTGACGCTCCGGAAGCCCTACGGGTGTCGAAACCGTTCGAACCCGCGAGAACTGCCGAGGCTTCTCCCAGCCGGAATAGACGGCCGTCAGGAGCCATCGACACGCTTATGAGACGACTTTCGCGCCATCCTTGGTCCGCGAACCGATCGAACGAGCGGTATTCTGGCGTCGGGGGGGTGCCGGGGCAAGCGGGAGACTACCGGACGTGGACAAGCTGTCGGCAGAAGAATGATAAGTTCTTCATTGACAATGACTTATAAAAACTGCGACCCGACAAGTATTTTGTTAGGGTATCGAGGCCGCGGCAGGGTTTGCGCCGCCCGGCGACTCGTCCACCAAGATCGCATCCAGGAACTCTCGGACGTCTTCGAGGTCGAGCGTGCCCGCTTCACGGCTCACGGCAGTGGCCGTGGCGGTGGCCACGCCGAAGCGCAGGGCGTCACACCAGGAGTCGGACCGCTTCCACTCGTGGAGCACGCCGGCGAGGAGGCTGTCACCGCAGCCGAGCGTGTTGACGATTCGGGCGGGGTGGACAGCGACCTTGGCGGAGAACCAGGCGCCGGGTCCAAGGTCTTCGCCAACCATCATCGCCCCGTCGGCACCGCGGGTGACGATGACGTTGTGGACCATGCCGCCGCCCAGGGTGCAGACGCGACGGGCGGCGGCGAGTGTGGCTTCGATGGAGTCGGTGGGCATGCCGGAGAAACCGGCCAGTTCCGAGGCGTTGAGCTTGACCATCCAGAGGGGCTCTTCGCGGATGGCGACCATGGCGGCCTCGTTCATGTCCACGATGACGCGGGCGCCTTGATCGGCGCAGACGTGGAGCATGGTTCGGAAGTCGCCCAAGCTGGCGCCGGGCGGCAGCGAGCCGCCGAAGACCATGACCGTGTCGTCGCGCGCGAGCATGCCGACCTTGCTGGACATGCGGCGGACATCCTCGGGGTAGACGCGGAAGCCGTCTTCCCGGATGTGGGTTTCGGTGTCCATCACGGGGTCCATGATGGTCATGTTGGTGCGGGTCTGGCCGCGGACGCGGAGGAGCTGCATGACCGCTCGGCCCTCGCCGACGCGGGTGATGTGCTCCTCGAACATGGCGAGTTCGGCGTCGCCGACAAAGCCGGTGGCGATGCAACGGGTCCCGAGCTTGGCGAGCACGCGGGCAACGTTGATGCCCTTGCCGCCGGGGTACCACCCGAGGAGCCGGGCGGTCGAGACGCGACCGATGGCAAACTTCTCGATCTCGATCACTCGATCGATCGCGGGGTTCATGGTGACGGTGATGAGGCGGACGTCGTTCATCGGCGATGGTCAATCGTACAACGGGCGGGGTTGATGCTGTAGGCTGCGGTTGATGGTGCTGACCGCCGCGGACATCGCGATCATGCTGGGCATCGGCCTGGTGACGGGCGTGGTGGGCGGGCTTGTCGGGCTGGGGGGCTCGATCGTGATGATCCCGGCGATGACGTGGCTGTTCCACGGCCGCGCATGGGACGATCAGCACCTCTATCAGGCGGCGGCAATGGTGATGAATGTCGCGGTGGCGGTGCCGGCGACGTTTCGCCACCGGCGCGCAGGAGCGATTCGGGGCGATCTGTTCAGATTGATGCTGTTGCCGACGACGATCGCGATGATCGGCGGGGTGGTGGTGTCGAACCTGTTTGAAGGACACCGGCTCGAGGTCGTCTTTGCGGTGTTTCTGCTCTATGTGAGCGTGATGACGCTGGTGGAGATGGTCAGGCGCCGGCCCGATCTTCCGGCGGATGGGGCGGTGGTGACGTTCTGGCGTGCGACGGGGGTGGGCGGGGCGATGGGGTTTGTGGGCGGGCTGCTGGGTGTCGGCGGCGGGACGGTGGCGGTGCCGCTCGCGCGGATGCTGTGCCGGTTGCCGCTCCGGCAGGCGATCGCGGCGTCGAGCGCGGTGATGGGGCTTACGAGCCTCGTGGGAGCAGGACTGAAGCTGGCGACGCTCGGGTCGCACGGGCAGAGCTGGATGTCGGCGCTGGTGCTGTCGCTGATGCTGTCCCCCACTGTCGTTGCGGGGGGTTATCTGGGCGCGGGGCTGACGCACCGGCTGCCCTTGGCGGCGGTGCGGGGGACGCTTGTGGCGTTTTTGCTGCTGGCGGCGGCCAAAATGGGCGGCGTGCTGTAGGTGCTGGTCAACGTTGCGGCGGGGTGGTGCGGAAAAGCCACCTTCCCGGGCGTTCTAGACGGACCAGAACGTTGCCGGGATTCAACATGGCGCTGGAGGGGCCTTTTCGGACCGCCGATTCAGAGGGTGGAGCGATATGTCCATCCCTTCGCGTGACAACTCGGCTTCGGGCAGTCCGCCGCCGCGGCGTCGCGCGGGCATTGGGCCGCACGCGCGACCGGATGCGCAGCGGGCGAGCGCCTTGACGGACACGCACATTCGCACGCTGATCCACGAACTCTCGAGCCTGCTCGACGGTTCGCTGCGGTATCTGCACTTGGCGCAGCAGGATCTGGCGGCGATTCCGCTGGGAGAGATGCACAGCGATGATGCGCGGCGGCATCTGGAAGCGGCGGACCACGCGATGGCGCACATGGCGGAGTTGATGCGCTCGGTGTCGGACCCGTTTGATGCGCTTGCGGATACTGAGACGGTGACAACGCTGGGGTTGATTGAACGCCCGCGGCCGGTGGTCGATGCGATCCGGCACGCGGTCGAGGTGCTCAGGCCCCTGGCGGATGAGCGGAACATTTCGATTGATGTCGAGATCGGTGAGAAGCTGAATCATGCGCCGCCGGCGCCGGTGTACTCGATCGTGTCGAACGCCCTGCGCAACTCGATCGAGGCGATCGCGGTATGCGGCCACGCGTCGGGCGGCGGGCGCATCGAGGTTCATGCCGACGCGGACGGACCGGTCGCGGGGATGTACGACATCCGGATCGACATTCTGGACGACGGTGACGGCCCGGATCCCGCGGCGATGCGCCGGGCCTTTGACCCAGGTTTCACGACCAAGAGCGGCGGGAGCGGGCTCGGGCTTGCGCTGGCGCGGGACATCGTGCGCGACCTTCGGGGGACGATTGAAC
>JBGSZV010000250.1:0-16138 GCA_041750235.1 Phycisphaerales bacterium | reverse complement strand
CCGACGCCGGCGGTGGCGACCGCGCCGAAGGCCGAGAGGATCATGATGCCGCCGCGTTCCTTGCCGGTGCGCACGAGGCGTGCGGCGAAGAGGGCTGCGACGCCCATGCCGAACGCCATCGCGCCGATGAGCTGGACGGTGACGGAGGTCGCCTTGTTGACGTCGCCCGCGAGGTGGATGGTCGCCCAGATCGGGAAGAGCACGATCATGCCGGTGTTGACGATGAAGCGGACGGCGTTGGCCCAGAAGAGGACGCCGACGGCGTACCAGCGAAGGCGGGACTCGCGGCGCGGCATGGAGGCGTGGAGGTCGTGGTGGTTGTCGTGGCGATGCGTGAGATGGCCGGTGTTGAAGAAGAGGATGACGGCCATGATCGCGCCGGGGATGATGAGCCACGCCATGCGCGGGAGGGTCTTGGCGACGGCGACGCCCTCATCGATCGCGGCGAACTTCCATGCGAAGGGGCCGAGGATCGAGCCGAGCATGCCGGCGGCGAAGAAGACGCTGACGGCCATGGCGCGGCCGTGGCGGAAGAGGCGGGAGCCGAGCTGTCCGGAGAGGGCGGCGCTGGTGGGGTGGTAGATGCCGTTGCCGATTTGGGCGATGGCGACGAGGACCACGAGGATTTCGAAGGAAGTGGCAAAGCCCATCAAGCCGGTGCAGAGCGCGCTGACGAAGAGGCCGATGGGCGCGGCGATTCGGGTGTCGAAGCGGTCGGTGGCCCAGGCGCTGATGCCCTGGGGGAGACCGCTCAGGATCTGGGAGATGGAGTAGATGAGGCCGATCTGCCAGCCTTCGAGGTTGAGGCGAAGGGTGAAGATGAGGACGAGTGCGTTGAAGGCGATGGGGTAGACGTCGTTGATGACGTGGGAGGCGCAGATGAGCCAGAAGGGGCGTGGGCCGATGACTTTGGCGCTCGCCGGCGACTCCGGTGTGTGCGGAAGTTCTGATGGTGCAGCGGGCGGGTAGGCGAGGGTCGCGGAAGACATGGTGGCTCCGTCCGGAAGATTGAAATCAGGGTGAACAGTAGGCGGACAGGAGCGGACGGGGTGGACCCGCACAGTGGATGGGGTTCGTTGTGGAGAAGTGCGCATGCGGAAGCGTGGCCTCGCCCAGGGGGGCAGGACCACGCACCCACGCGGGCATTGCCTTTCAACAGGCGTTGCCGAAGTTGGCGAGGAGGACGCTGAGGTCGCGGCCGTCAATGATGGAATCGGCGTTCAGGTCGGCGCCTTGGCCGGGGGCGACGACGGTCCCGAACTGCGCGAGGAGGACGCTGAGGTCGGGGCCGTTCACGATTGCGTCGTCGTTGATGTCGCCGGGGCAGGCGGGCGGCGTTGGGGGCGTGATGTTGTTGATATTGACGACGACGTCGCTCTGGGATTCATCGCCCAGGAGCGCGGCGGCGGTGCTGTCGCTGATGGTGATGAGATCATCGGCGCCGGATTCATCGACGTCGCCGGTGAGGAGGAGCACGGGGCTGGCGCCGGATGGGACCGTCACGGGCTGCGTGAGGGCGATGGGCTGGCCGGGGATGGAGTCGTTGCGGAGGATGCGGACGACTTTGTCGCTCATTTCGTCATTGGGATCATCGACGATGACGGCGAGATCGAAATCGTCGTCGACGTCGAGATCGATGGCGGTGATGGAGCTCGGCGTCTCGCCGATGTCCTGGAGCTGCACACTGGGGGCGTAGGCGAGGCTGCCGGTGGAGCGGAGGATGCTGACGGTGTTGCCGAGCTGGTCGAGGGTGACGATGTCGGCGAACTGATCGTCGTCGAGGGGGACGGCCTTGACGCGCACGGGGCCCTGGCCCACGGGGAGCGTGCTCTGCTGCGTGAAGTCGCCGTTGCCGTCGTTGACGGAGAGATTGACGACGCCGGCGCCGAAGTCGGCGGTGACGATGTCGATGTCCTTGTCGTTGTCGAGGTCAACAGGATCGCAGTCAACGGGCTCGTCCCCGGCGGCGATGTTGCCGCGCACGGAGAAGGAGGTGATGAGGTTGGCGAGCGAGCGGTCGTTGCCGATGATGGTGACGGTGCCGGAGCCGCGGTTGGTGGCGAGGAGGTCGGTGTCGGCGTCGCCATCGATGTCGACGGCGTCGAGGTCGGCGGGCTGGTCGCCGACGGGAATGGTGGCGGCGAGGGGGAAGGAGAGGCCTTGGCCGTTGGTGTTCGCGAAGATCTGGACGTTGTCGTCGCCGGCGTTGGTGACGGCGAGGTCGTTGCCGGGCGCATCATCGAGGTCGGCGATGACGACGGCGGTGGGCTCGCGGCCGACGGGGATAACGGCGGAGCCGAGTTCGAAGCCGTCGAAGGTGGCGCCCTTGGTCTGCGGGTTGAAGAGGATCACGATCTGGCCTGCTTCTTCGGGGGTCTTGCCGGGGATGGCGATGGCGAGATCGAGGTCGGCGTCGCTGTCGAGATCGCCGATGGCGGCGGCGGTGGGACGGGCGTCG
Source organism: Phycisphaerales bacterium (assembly GCA_041750235.1). Taxonomy (GTDB): domain Bacteria; phylum Planctomycetota; class Phycisphaerae; order Phycisphaerales; family UBA1924; genus JBGSZV01. The sequence continues at coordinate 13,680 of JBGSZV010000250.1, read as the reverse complement.
ATCAGGTTGTCCTGGGTGGAGGAGAGATCGGGCAGACTGGTGAGCGAATCGACGACGATAGAGAAGCCGATGCCGGACTCGGATGCGGAGGGATAGGCCAGACGCATGAATCGGCTGTCGGCGGCGCTGTCACTGAAGCGGGGGAAGAAGGCGACGTCGAAGCGGCCGTTGATGTTGGCGGCCTGAATCGGCTGGTATGTGTCGCCGTTCGACGGCGATGATCCTTCGAGGAAGCGGACCTGGAGCAGGCCGCCGAGTTCGACGTCGCCGGTCACATTGAGAAGATCGGAAAAGCTGAAGTCGGTGACGTCGATGATGAGACGACCGGACTCCTCCGCGCCGGCTTCATCCGAGGGGCCAATCTGGCGGTAGTCGCCTTCGATCGAGAGGCCGCCGATGGTGGGCGCACCGAGGGTGAGCTTGTCGGCGCCGACATCGCCGATAGCGATCTGTCCGAAGTTGTCGACGTCGGCTTCGATACGGCCGCCTCCAGCGAGGGATCCATGGGGGGCGACGTAGAGGCCGCTAGTCGCACCGAGCACGCCGCCGGGGGTCATCACGATGGAGCTCGCACCGCCGCGGCCGACGACGAGGAAGCCGTTGAGATCGAAGAGCGAATCGAGGTCGATGTTGAGCGAAGAGCCGGCTGCCGTGCTGCTGAGGCCGATCTCGCACTCTCCGGCCTCGACATCGACGCTCGCGCCGCCGGTGATGGAGAGCGTGCCGACACCCTGGTCGCCGACGATGAAGCGGTTGCCGAAGAAGCTGGCGCTCGAGTCGGCGCCTTCGACGCTGAGAAGGCCGGTCGAACCGGCGGTTTTGCCGATGATGAGATCGCCGGAGGCGAAGAGGGTGGCGCCGTCGGTGACGATCAGTTCGGCCTCGTCGGCCGCGCCGATGCAGAGGCTGTGGGTGGTGGTGAGGCGCGTTTGCGGGTCGCTGAGCTCGATGCGTCCGATGCTGCCGGGCGTCTCGGCGATGATGGCGTCCTGCGTCTGCAGTGTGCGGGTCGGTGTTGAAGGCGTTTGGGGTGTGGTGCGCAGGCGGAGGCCTGCTTCGATGCCGCGGGGATCGGAGACGACGAGACGGCCGGTCTGCGGGCGGAGGTTGAGGGAGCCATCGATGAGGTTGAGGGTGAGCGTGCCGCCGCGCATGGTGGCGGCGCCGATGGTGGTGTCGCGCTGCAGGCGCGCGGCGTAGACGCGGACTGCGAGGTTGTCGAAGATCGCGTGGTCGTAGAGGCCGGGGATCTGGTTGGCGATCCAACTGGGGGCGTCGCTGAAGAGCGTGGGGCCAGCGGCCCAGAAGCACTCGAACGACGAGAGGAGCGGCGGCGCGCCGAACTCGTAGACGCCGGCGTCGACGCAGTTGCCGCCGGAGCAGGGGGTGGAGCCGGGGATGTTGAAGGTGCGGTCGTTGCCGTCGAGGTCGATGTTGAGGTCGGCGGGCATGAAGAATGTTTCGCCGGCGTCGATGGCGGGTGAGGCGGGCTGGAGGCGGTAATCGCCGGCGGCGGGGTTGACGAAGAGCGGGTCGCTGAATCGCGGGAACGTGCCGCAGAAGGTGGCGACGGGCTGGAGGACGCAACTGCGGGTCCAGGTGCAGGCGAGGTTGGTCTGCGCGTTGCCGGAGGTGTTGTTCCAGATGATGGAGTTGATGGCGGTGAAGTTGCCGTTGAAGCGGGTGAGGGCGGCGCCGAAGTACCAGGAGGGGCCGGTGGCGGTGGTGGTGGCGGTGTTGTCGGCGATGGTGCAGTTGATCAGCGTGACGTCGCTGAGGACCGCGTTGACGGCGGAGCCGACGTTGGCGGTGTTGTGGTGAAAGAGGCAGTTCTCGAAGCTGGCGCGGTTTTCGATGAGGTCGGATTCGAAGTGTACGGTGGTGCCGAAGAATGAGGTGTTGTCGTTGTAGCGGATGACGCAGTTGCGGACGGTGAGGTCGGCGCGCTTGGCGTTGATGGCGGTGGCGCGTTCGCCCTCGCCTTCGCGCTGCACGGCACGTTCGATGACGAAGCCGTCGATGACGGCATAAGCACCGGCTTCGATCCGCACGAGCGTGTAGGAGTTGTCGAGGCGTGACTCGGGAAGGGCGGAATCGTTCTCTTCCAGATCGCCGCTGAGGATGGTGGGCGGTCCCTGGTAGTCGCGATCGGCGGCGAAGGTTTCGATGCCGCGGAAGTGGCCGCGGAGGGTGACGTAGCGCGGGACATCAAAGGAGAAGTGGCGCTGACCGCCGCCGAAGGGGACGAGGGCGAACTCATCGGGGCGCTGCGTGCCCTGAGCGACCCAGATCTCGACTGGGTTGGAGACGGAGGCGATGCCGCGCGCCTGTTCGAGGGCGGAGCGGAGGAATCGCTGGGCGGAGGACCAACTGCTGCCGTCGCCTCCGGCGGGGGCGGCGCGGTTCACATAGATGATGGTCTGGGCGTGGGCGGCGGCGCTGAATGCAGCGGCGGCGATCGATGCAACAAAGACCCGCACGAGGCGTTGCATAGGCGACTCCCTTGCTTGCGATCCCACCTACTGATCAGTGTGACACAGGTGGGGGTGGTCCGCAAGCAAATAGACCCCGCGCCGGGCGCGGGGTCTAAGTTGCTTGGTTGCATGGAGTTATGTCGCCGAACGACGCTTCAAGAGCCACACTTCCGGTGAATCTGTGTCTCAGCAGGCGGTTCCGAAGGCGCTGAGCAGCACGCTGAGGTCGGCGGAGTTGACATCGCCATCGCCATTGAAGTCGGCGCCGGTGCCGGGGCTGACGCTGGTGCCGAACTGGCCGAGGAGCACGCTGAGATCAGCGGCGTCGACGACGAGATCGCCATTGGCGTCGCCTGGGCAGTTGGGCGGGGGCGGGGGCACGGCGAAGAAGATGCGAATGCTGGTGTTGCCGGAGTAACCGACGACGAGGTCGTCCCAGCCGTCGCTATTGATATCGCCGAAGGCAATCGCGTTGGCGACTTCGGTGGCGTCGAAGGTCCACGACGGTCCCTGCGAGACGGCGCCGCCTTCGGTCAGGTAGATGTGCGTCACGCCGTTGCCGAAGTGGACTTCGGCGTAGTCCTTGTCGCCGTCCTGATCGACATCGCAGAACGTGTTCTCCTGAACGCTGCTGAACGTCGGGATGATGCTGTAGGCAAAGGTCAGCACGCCGGCATTGTTCTCATAGAGCGCTGAGGGGGAGCGCCCGATGACGACATCATCGAAGTTGTTCTCATCGACGTCGTCGACCGCGACGCCGCGATCGCCGCCGGTGAGTCCGGTGGTCCAGACGGGGGTGGTTTCGAGGGTGCCGTTGTTGTTGCGGTAGATGCCGCTCTGGAAGTTGACCCACTTGCTGACGGCGACGTCGAGATCGCCGTCGTTGTCGTAGTCGATAGCGGCGGAAGTGTTCTGGATGGACGCCTCGGCGGACTGCCAGGAGGGAACGGTGTCCAGGACGCCGTTGTTGTTGCGGTAGAAGTACATCGGGCGGTAGGGGTTGGGATCGGTCGCCTGATTGGTCGTGAGCGCGTCGAGGTCGTTGTCGCCATCGATGTCAAAGAGCAGGCCCGAGGTGGCCCAACTGGACTGAGGCGGTGCGGAGAACCATGTGGCGGTGGTGCTGGGTCCGGAGGGGGAACCGAAGTAGATGCGTTGCTGAGCGAAGCTGCCGTTGATGGCGAAGACGTCGAGGTGGCCATCGAGATTGATGTCACCGATCTGGATATCACCGGTGTGGACCTGATCAGCGGAAATCCAAGAGGGCGCGGCTTCGAGTGTTGTGCCGGTGTTGTAGAAGATCATGTCCTGCCAGTTGTCGTAGGGCGGGAAGCTGCTTGAGATGTAGCAGCCGACGACGAGATCTTTCCGGCCGTCGTTGTTCATGTCGGCGACGCGGACAGCGCCGACCTGACGACGGAGGTTGAGCGTCCAGTCGGGGGTGGTGTTGTAGGGAACGCCGACGCCGCGCTCGGACTGCGGGCGCTGCGGCTGGGTGGTGTCGATGAGGGTGGTGAGCTGTGCATCCTCGGAGACTTCGAGGATGTGCTGAGCGCGGACAGCGCCGGCGAGCGCGACGATGGCGGATGCGGACAACGCGAGCCTGATGGTCATGACAGTCTTCCTCTCCCCCACTGCTGCGAACGTCCCGGCGGCGAGCCCGCCGACTGCTCCAGTGTATTGCGGGGCCCGAGAAAGGCAGCGCCGGAAGCGGGTTTTGGCCCGGGATGAAAGAGATTCAGCTGAATTCCTGGACTTCCGGCGGGGAATTGCGCGCGGCGGACGTGTCCCGGGACCGGGTGAACGGGACAGCACCCCGATCGTGGCGAATACGTAGGAAGGGAAGTGCGTTGAGCCAGTGTGATTCTCCCACTTTTTCCCGGAGGCCCCCCATGCGAGTGATGTTCTTCGATGGCCCAATGGCAACCAGCACGGCACTACGCGAGCGCGCGATCCATCGCGTGACTTCGGCTCTCGAGCGGTTCGGTGAGGTGATTCGCGGTGTGGAAGTGCGGATCAGCGATGAGAACGGGGCCAAGGGCGGCGTTGACAAGCGATGCCGTTTGCTCGCGCATGTTTCGGGACACGAGCCCGTCGTGATTGATCAGCGTCACGCGGACTACTACGGCGCGATCGATGCCGCGGTGGATCGACTGCGCCTGGCGGTCGGGAAGCGACTGCAGCGTTAGCACGATGTTCCGAAACTGTTGAGCAGGATGCTCAGGTCGGCGGTGTCGATGACGCCATCGTCATTCAGATCGCCACCTGCGCCTTTGGGAACAGTCTGGCCGAACTGCGAGAGCATGACGGAGAGGTCCCGGCCGTCGATGATGGAGTCGGCGTTGGTATCGGCCGCACAGGGGTCGCAGTTGGGGAAGAAGTCGATGGTCGCGGTGGTGAAGAGGCCATCGGCATCGGTGACGGTGAGCGCGAACTGCCAGTGGTAGCTCTCACAGTCGGGGCCGTGGGGCGTGATGACGGCGGAACTCTCGCAGTTGAAGTCGGGAGGTTCGGGGTGGGAGTGGGTGTCGTGGATGAGGCGACGCTCCCACCGGCACTCAAGTTCCGCGGGTGAGTGTTCGTTGTCGGAGACGATGGCGGTCAACGATTGCGTAAATGACGCTTCGGAGTCGTAGAGTTCGCCGAAAAGCGGACTGGTGATGGCGACCTTGGGCGGGGTGTTGTTGCCGCCGATGGTGAAGGTGCGGGTGCTGAAGTTGTTGAGAGTGTCGGTGACGCGGAGGGTGGCGTCGAAGCGGCGCGGGGAAGGGTCGCTGCTGTCGGCGAAGATGCGCAGCTCGCCGACACTGATGAAGTTGTTCGAGCCGCCGGGGTTTCCGACGACGCGGATGGCGCTGCCGATGGCGGGTTCGAAGGTGAGGGTATAGGTTTCGTAGCTCACGCCGTCGTTGGGCTGGTAGGTGGGCGTGATGTTCAGGCCTTGGACGTCGAACCATGTGGACCCGACGCGATACTGGAGGGTGAAGCTGTCGAACCAGCCGCCGTCGTTGAAGTTTCTTCCTTCCTGGAAGACCACGTGCCGGAAGACCCGGGGCGACGGGAAGCTGTAGCCGATCCAATCAAGATCGCCCTGCTGCCCGAAGTGGAATGTGTCGTATTGGCGCAGGCTGTCGTTGCTGCCGACGGGCGGGAAGTCGTTGTCGCGGATGACCTCGGCGTTGGGGTTGCCGCCGCCCTGCGGGAAGGGCGGGAAGAGCGATGTGACACGGGCGATGATGGAACCCTGCTGCGTGACGTCGTCGATGGCCTCGTAGGTGTGCGACGGGCTGGGGTTGTTGCTGGTGAAGCCGTCGCCAAAGTCCCACTGGAAGTTGAGGGGCTGGTTCTCTGGGTCGGAGGTGCCGGCGCTGGAGAACTGGACGGTGAGCGGGAGTGTGCCGTAGATCGGCGTGGCGTAAGCAACGATGGTGGGCGGCGCGTTGGTGACGTAGCTGATGCGGCGGATGACGGCCTGGCCTTTGTCGTCGTAGTTGATGTAGTAGAGCTTGCCGTCTGGCCCCTGCGCGAGGGAAACGACGGCGCCGGCGTGGGGCTGGAACTCGCGGACTTCGACGGGGCGATCGCTCTTGTCGAGGATGACCTGGCGGATCCATCCGCCGGAGAAGTCGGCGAGGAAGTAGGTGTTGTGAAACGACGCTGGGAAGTGCGTGCCGGTGTACCAGACGCCGCCGGTGGCGCTCGAACCGCCGAAGGGCTCGCCAATCACGGGGCAACCGGGTTCGCCGAGTTCGGCGACCTCTGCCGTACCGGAGACCAAGATGCCGGTTCGCGCGGGGCCGAAGGAGTCGTGCGCCCAATCAATGACGGGGCGCGTGTGGACAGCGCGGTGCGGCTGCGGGGAGACCTCTTGGTTGATGTCGCAGGGATTCGGCCACAACGGCACGGCGGCTTCCTGCACGAGGAGTTCGGCGAAACGGAAGAACGGGAGCGAGCAGCCGGGGAGTCCAAAGAGCGGGTTGGGGGCGGCGAGGTTGAGTTCGCCGGTGGCGAGGTAATCACCCTGCTGCTGGAGTCCTTCAAAGAGCGGCCATCCGAAGTTCTGGCCGGGCGCATTGCAGACGTTCAGTTCCTCCCATGCGCCCCAACCGACGTCGCCGATGAGGAGCGTGCCGGGGTCGGCGGCGGCGGGATCGGTGTCGCCGGTGTTGGGGCGGAGCGTGAAGCGGAAGGGGTTGCGAAGACCCATCGCCCAGACGCGCGAGCGCGGAGCGCGGGGGGCGGCGGGATCGAAGAAGGGGTTACTGCTGATGCCGTCGCCGGTGGCGGGGTCGATGCGGAGGATCTTGCCGCTGTGTGAGTTGATGAGTTGACAGCGGAACGCGCCGCAGTCTTCGGCGGGGGTGATGATGCCGTCGACGAGCGCGGTGTTGCTGCTGCCGGATTGCGGGATGCCGGCGTCAACGTTCTCGTAACTGGCGCCGTCGCCGTTGCTGATAAGGAGCGTTCCGTCTTCCGCGAATACGAGAGAGCCTGTGCTGTGGGACTGATGGCAGACTGGGAGGCCGGTGCTGATGGATTCACCGATCAGGATGTGGCGGCTGCCATGGATGACTTCGTGGAAGTCCTTGTTCTTGTCGGCGGTGTAACGGGTGAGACGCGCGATGGTGTCGTGGAAGTACTCGTTGGCGTTCGGGTCGTAGGCTGCGGTGCCGAAGTTGGTGAGGTGGTGGTAGTCGACGGCGTAGAGCAGGTAGATGTGGCCGTTGTTGGTGAAGTCGGGATCGAGCGCGAAGCCGAGGAGGCCGAGGTCGCGCCAGTCCCCCACTTCTTCGGAGATATCGACGAGCGGATGGTCGTGGCGCTTGCCGTCCTCGACCACCCAGACCCGCCCGGCCTTCTCCCAGACGTAGAGCTTTTCGTCGGGTCCCCAGACGAGTCCGGTCGCCTGCTGCCAGCCTTCGAGATAGATCTGGTCGGTGAAGTTGGGCGGGAGGGTGTGAGCGTGCGCGGCCACCGCGAGCAACAGTGCACCGATGGCCGAAACGAGCGAGCGAAACACAACCGAATCACGCATCGCGCAGGGTCTCCGCCGCCAGCTCCAAGCCCCCGGATACCGCCCCCGGAGTACGAGCCCGACTTGTGTGCCGAAGGGGCAGTCTCGCACAACACTTCAAAACGACCAAGGCCCGACCGGAAAGTGGTCGGGCCTTGGGCAAAGGTCCGGAAATGAATGCGTTGAGCAATCAGCAGGTGGTGCCGAATGCGCTAAGAAGAACGCTCAGGTCGGCGGCGTCGACAACTCCGTCTCCATTGAAGTCGGCGCCAGTGCCGGGGGTGACGGCGGACCCGAACTGGGAGAGCAGAACGCTGAGATCCGCGGCGTCGACGGCGTTGTCGGCGTTGGCGTCGCCGGGGCAGTTGGGGGGCGGCACGGAGCCGAGCGTGCCGTCCGCGTTGATGTTCTGTGCGTAGATATCGCTCTGGTCGTTGCGGCCGTCCTGCCACACGGCGCGGACTTCGTCATCGGCGTCGGAGGTGATGTTGAGGCGGAACTTGGAGACGGGCGGCGTGGACATGGTGGTTGTCCACTGGACGGCGCCGCTCATATCAACGTTCATGGCGATGAGTTCGTTGCTGGAATCGCCGACGCCTGCGTTGGGGGCGTGCATGAAGGCGACGGTGGCGCCGGAGGCGCTGGGCACGGCACGCTGCAGCCCCTCGTGGGCGCTGTCGATCGGCCGGATCACGATGCCGGCGCCGCCGCCGAAGAGCGTGGTGCCGCCGGGGGCGATGCGCTGGACGACCAGGCCGCGGAGGGACTGCGAGCCGTTGCGCTGATCGAAGAAGGCCATCATGTCGTCGGAGCCGGGGACGAAGGCGATGGCGGGGTTGAAGTCGAGCATGCCGGCCGCGTTCGAGCACTGCACGGCATTTGGCCCATAAGTCAGGGCGCCGGCGGGGCCGGTGCGCTGGACGTAGGCGCGGGTGCTGCCGGTGCGGCCGTCGTGCCATCCGTAGCCGACGCGGTCGAAGGGGTCGATGGCGATGGCCATCTTGTGGGCAATGGGGGCCGAGTTGCCGTTGGAGATCTCAAGCGGTACGCCGCCCCACATCGGGTTGCCGGTCGCGTTGAATCGCATGGCGCGGACGTGGCGGGGCGAAGCGAAGGTGCGTGTGTCGCGCTGCCACATCATCACGAACTGGTTGTCGCTGGTGGCGACCCATTCGTGGAAGCCCGGGACTTCGACGCCGTCGCCTGCGAGGCGGATGCCTCCGGGGACTTCCTGCGGAGCGCCGCCGAGGCCGTAGCGCTGGCACCAGAGTCCGGGAGCGGTGGCGCCGTAGCGTGGCCACGAGACGAGGTATTGGCCATTGACGAACAGCACGCGTGGATCGGCCTCGTAGTCGGTGTTGCCGACGGTGGAGACCTGCACGCCGTTGGCGCCCCACAGGAAGGTGCCGGCGGGGCTGATGAGGTAGGCGAAGACGTCGAGGTCGCCGCCTTCGCGAGTGTCGGTGAACGCGAGGAAGCAGTTGCCGGAGGGGTCGACGCGGAGGTCCCAGTCGACGAGTGAGGTGCTCTGGGGGTTGTTGCTGACGAGCAAGCCGTTGGCGGGGAAGGTTGCGGTTCCGTCGGGGAGCAGACGCTGGACGTAGACGGCGTAGGAGCCGCCGCGATTGTCGAACCAGCCGACCCACGTTGTGCCGTCGGGCATGGTCGCGATCTTCTCGACGGCCTGATCGCCGTTGGTGACACCGACGGGGAGGTTGACGGTTGGATCGCTCGGCCAAGCGCCGAATGCGGGGGCGGCGACGAGGACGGCGAGCGCGCCGACCAGGAGGGTCTTCATCTCTCTATCTCCTTGTACCCACGAAAGCGGTGGACAGCCAAAGTTACCACCCGAGGAGGCCGTCGGGGAGCGCGGAGTCGGAATCTCGCGTGAATCGCCGCATATTCCGGCGTGCGAGATGCGCATTAAAAAGGCCCCGGCGCGAGCGCCGGGGCCTTGGGAAGACGCGATCGGGTCCGATCAGCAGCTCTGGCCGAACTGCGAGAGCAGAACGGAGAGGTCGGCGCTGTTGCACTGACCGTCGTCGTTGAAGTCACCGGCTCCGGGGCCCGCGGCGGGGCCGCCGAAGTTGGAGAGGAGGACCGAGAGGTCGGCGGAGTCGACGTTGCCGTCGCCGTTGGCGTCGGCCTCGCAGGTGGGCGGCGGGACGATGGTGGTGAAGCTCGCGGCGCCGGGCGTAGAGCTGGTGTCGCCGCCGACATTGGAAGCGACGACGCCCCACCAGTAGGTGGTGCTCTCGACGAGCGTGCCGGGGGGCACGGAGGTCGAGGTGCCGATCAGGCCGGACTGCTGGTAGATGGGAGTCGCGAGCGACGAGTCGTCGTCGATCTTGATGGTGTAGGTGGCGGCGCCGTCGGCGGCGGTCCACTGGAAGGTCGGAGCGAGGGGGACTTCGGTCGCGCCGTGGAGCGGCTCGACGAGGCCGAACGCGCCGGGGGGCGTGGGCGGCGGGGTCTTCTCGCAGAGGATGCTCTCGACGAGCACATCATCGACGGCGGCTTCGACGAGCGATCCGGTGCCGGTGTCCTGCGCGACGAAGCGGAGGCGCATGTTGGCGGTGCGGGTGACGGCCGGGAACTGCGAGGTCTTGAACTCGTGGAAGATCCAACCGCCCGAGGTGCCGGCGCCGCTTGGGCCGACGGTCTCGACGGTGGTCCAGGTGGTGCCGTTGTTTGAGATCTGGACGAGGAAGGTGTCGGCGTTGGGTGCGCCGCCGGTGTCGTTGGAGTACCAGCGCCAGTAGCTGATGCTGGCGTCGACGACATCGGCGCCGGTGAGGTCGAAGGCGGGGCTCACGAGGTAGGTGATGCCGCCGTCAACGTCGGCTTCGCCGAGCGCGCCGCCGACACTTCCCTGACCGGTGAAGAAGCACTGGTTGGCGGGGTCCGCGGTGTGATCGTCTTCGGGCTGAGCGAGCGTGCCGTTGGGATTGCCGCGGGTCCAGTTGCCGGCGGTGGCGGTGTTGGTCGGGGCGGGGCTGTTCCAGTTCTGGTTGGTTTCAAAGTCGTCTGAGAAAACAACGCTGGTGCCGGTGGCGACGGTCGCGGAGTAGAACGCGGTTGGCGCGGTGGGCGGATCGGAGACGGTGCCGCCGCCCTGGACGCCGGCGCTGAAGTAGTAGCGAACATTGGCGCCGCAGTCGGAAGCGGGGAGAGCGGCCATGTACTGATTGGGGCTGCCCTCGGCCATCGGAGTCGCGACGAACGCGCCGCCGTTGACGCTCACATGAATCTGGCCGGTGCCGGCGACGGGGCTGCCGGCGATCGAGACGATGTTGACGGGGATGGCCGTCGGCTGGTTGGGCGGGAGCGTCGAGAGAAGGCCTGAGGGGTAGACGAAGTCGAGAAGGGCGACGGTCGGGCAGGCGATGCCGCCCTGGGAGAAGGCCGCGCAGATGAGGGAGTAGTTGGGCGTGCCGTTCTCGAGGTCGCCGTCGTTGTCGTCGACGGTGAGGTACTCGATGGCGGTGGTCGGGTGGGCGGAGTTGCTGCCGGAGCCGCCGTTGGTGATGAGCGCCCAGTCAACGTTGAGCTGGCGGGCCATCTCGAAGCCCGGGCCGGCGCCGTAGGTGCTCTGGAAGTTGGTCTTGATGCGCCAGCAGACCGCCGAGAGCATCTGGCCGCAGCAGTGCACCGCGCCGCCGCAGGACGAGCTGCAGGGGTACTGGATGTTGGCGGAAAGGGGCGTGCGGACGGGGCTGCCGTCGGTGCGGAAGAAGCGGCCCATGACGGAGTCGTCATAGATCATCATGGCCATGACGTCGCCGAAGCCTTCGCCGAAGGCTCCCTGCGCGAGCCCGAGCTGGTTGACGATGTGGTGGCCGTATTCGTGGGCAACCACCATGCTGAAGGCGGAGTTGTTGCAACCACCGCCGGCGCGGATGAAGTTGGTGCTGTCGCCGCTGTAGACCGCATTGCAGCTGGAGATGCCGCTGACGGTGGTGAGGTTGGCGTTGGCGGGGAGAACGGTGTCGAGGTTGGGGAAGCTGGGCGCGCGGTCCCGGAAGTGGTTGTGGGTGCGCGTCTGGTGGATGAAGGCGTTGGCCTGCGCGGTGGTGAACTCGCTGGGCGTGGGGTTTAGCAGGAGGTTGGCGGGGCCGGGGGGCAGCACGTTCTCGGTGTCGGTGAGAAGCGCGGTGCCCTGGCCGTCGGTCACGCGCGCCCATTGGCCGGCGGAAACGCCGGCGGTGATGTTGAGGGCGGTGCTGCCGGCGTTGGGCAGCAGGAACGCGCCGAAAGCGTCGGTGTAGACGCTGGAGCCGTTGATGCGGATGTTGGGGACCGCGGTGAGGACGGGCGGATTGCCGGCGTGGTCGGCGGCGCAGTTGCCGGCGGGCGTCGGGGTGGCGAAGGCTTGGACGGTGCCTTCGACGTCGATATTCAGCACATCATTGCGTGCGTGAACGAGTGCGCCGGTGGTGGCGTTGACGAAAAACGTCAGCTTGCGGAGGCGGTCGATCGCGGCGATGGATCCTTGGAACTTCCAGACCTTGACGGGCTCGATCCATTCTTCGCGGTCACCCTCGCCGAAGTAGACGACGAGCTCGGGCTTGGTCCAGTCTTCGAGAAGCTGAAAATCGGGGATGCGGGCGACCATCTGCTGCGCGACGGCACCGGTGATGCCGGTGGCGTTGAGTGTCTTGCCCTCGGGCATCTTGGCGAGCTTGGCGCCGGCGAGGACGACCTTGGAGAGCTGCTGGTCGGTGTGGACGAGGATGCGGGCCTGGCCGTACTCGACGGGGAGGCCATCGATGTACTGCTGATAGACGAAGGCGGTCATGGGCTTGTCCTTGAAGGGGACAGACCACATGGGCTGGAGATCGAGCGCCTGGACGTCGAAGCCCTGCTTGTCGTCGCGGAGGAAGAGTTCGACGGCATCCTCGGGGGTGCGGCCGGCGGCCATCGGCTTGCCGTAGAGAGCGACGACGCGTCCCTTGTCCATCTGCGCCTTGGCGCCGGGGTACTTATTGAGGACCGCGCGGGTCGAGAGCGGTTCGGCGACGGAGAGCTGAGCGCTGGCGGGAAGCGCGGCTGCGAGGCCCGCCACAAGCGTGATCGCGAGGACACCGAGGTTCACCTTTGCACGATTTGATCGCATTCGTCTCACCCTTTCGTTCACCGGTCGGTCATGGAAACAGGTCGAACGAAGCACCCCCAAGGGACATTGCACCCGCCGGGCGGCAGTTCGTGGGCCAACAAGCTCTTCAACATACGACCGTCCACCGAACGCTCCAAGGGGGGGAACCCACTCGCCGGAAATAAGTCACAATGACGTGGGGGATCGGGTCGCGGGTGTGAAGCTGGGGGAGCGGGCGACCGGACGACGGCGGCGATAACCGGTGCTGCCGGGGAGATCCCGCCGAATCCGGAAAGGAACCGACGATGGGACAGTCACAGGCGAAGCACCTCCACTGGCACGAACTGCCGATTGATGTCCCCATGGCGCTGCTGGAACGCCGCCGGGTCATCGGCGAGAAGGTGATGATCTCGCACATCACCCTGCATGAGGGGTGCCGCGTGCCGACGCATTCGCACGAGAACGAGCAGATGTCGTGCATTCTCAGCGGCCGCCTGCGATTCGGGCTGGGAGCGGAGGGATCGCCGGAGCGTCGAGAGGTGACGCTGGGTCCGGGGGAGGTGCTGCACCTGCCTTCCAACGTGCCGCACTCCGCGGAGGCGCTTGAGGAGACGGTGGTCCTGGATGTGTTCGCGCCGCCGAGCGTGGGGACGGGGATTGATGCGCATGGGCGGGGTTAACAGGCCTGGCCGAAGCGACCGAGGAGCACGCTGAGGTCGGCGCCGTTGACGATGCCATCGCCGTTGAAGTCCGCTCCACTGCTCGGTGTGACCGCCGAGTTGAACTGCGACAGGAGCACGCTCAGGTCCGCGCCGTCGACCTGGTTGTCGCCGTTGGTGTCGCCCGCGCACTCCGGCGGTGGCACGGCATTGAGGAAGATGCTCACGTCGTTGTCCGCGCCCGTCTGCATCGCCAGCAGCACGCTGTCGTTGATGGTGACGAGATCATCGCCGCCGGCGTTGTCGACGTCGCCCGCGAGGACCAGCACCGGGTCCGCGCCCGCCTGGATGTTCGTCGCCGCGGCCAGCGCGAGCTGGCCCGGGGGGGAGTCGTTGCGGAGCACTTGCACGACATCACCATCGACCGCATCAGTCGCG
>JBGSZV010000249.1:0-3382 GCA_041750235.1 Phycisphaerales bacterium | reverse complement strand
GCGCCCTCAACCGCCAACGCCGCCGTGCCGGCGGACTCGCCCACCGTCACTTCCCCCGCACGATTCGCACCCTCGCCGACCATCCCCGGCGTCATCATGGGCACCGCGGGGTACATGAGCCCCGAGCAAGCCCGCGGCAAGCCTGTAGACAAGCGATCCGACATCTTCTCTTTCGGCTGCGTGCTCTACGAAATGCTCACCGGAGCGCAGCCCTTCAGCGGTGAGACCGTCGCTGACGCCATCGGCGCCACCCTGCACAAGGAGTCGGACCTCAACCTGCTCCCCGCCCAGACGCCTCGCCGCGTGCGCGACCTGCTCAGCAACTGCCTCGCCAAGGACCGCAAGAACCGTCTGCACGACATCGCCGACGCCCGTCTTGAACTCGAACGAGCCATTCGGGAGCCTCGCGACCCTGCCCAAGGCTCCGCCGCGCTGCGCCCGTGGTGGCGCTCGGCGGGCGGGTTCGCAGCGGCGTGCTTGCTTGCTGTCGCAGCAGTCGCAATCGCAACGGCTGTGATCATTCCTGCATTCCTCACACCGCAAGGCGAACGCGGCGCGGCACTCCGCCCGGAGCGGGTGGTTCGGGCCACGCTCACGCTTCCCAAGGGCATGACGTATCGCATCGGCGACCGCTCGGTGGCGTTGTCTCCGGACGGCTCGCGCATCGTCATCGCCGCCAAGCCGTTGGACGATTCCGCGCCGGCCAGCCTGTTCCTGCGGGATGTTTCACGCCTGGAGTTTCAACCCATCGCGGGCACCGGCGATGCGACCTACCCCTTCTGGTCGCCCGACGGCAAGTCCATCGCTTTCTTCGCGAACGCCAAACTCAAGCGAGTCGATCTCGAGGGCGGCATCGTGCGGGCGCTGTGCGATGCACCGGCCGGCCGCGGCGGATCGTGGGGGAGCAAGGGGACCATCGTGTTCGCGCCCAGCGCCGTGGGCGGACTGTCGATCGTGAGTGATGCGGGCGGTGTTCCCGCACCGATCACAACGCCCGGGACGCCCGACGAATCGCACCGCCTGCCGCACATGCTCCCCGACGGCGAGCGCTTCTTGTTGTTCATCCTGCAAGGCGCTGTGCCCGGCGTTTATGCGTTCGACCCGGCGACCAAAGACGTCAAGCTGGTGATGAAAAGCGAGTCCGAGGCGTTCTTCGTCGAGCCGGGCCATCTCGCCTTTGTTCGCGACAGCAATCTCATGATCCAGCCGTTCGATCCGCGGCGGCTCGAACTCTCGGGCGGCGCGCAACCGATCGCGGCGGGCGTGCACTCCAGTTATCAAAGACAGATTGTCAATATGAGCATCGGGGCGCACGGCGCACTGGTCTATCAACCCCTCACTCGCGCTCGTTTGTCTCGCTTGGCGTGGGTGAGCCGTGAAGGCGTGCGCTCGCCGATCGCGATCGAACCGGTCGCCATGCCGCCGGGGTACACATACGCCACCATCTCGCCCGATGGGCGACGCGCCGCGGTTGGTCTTGTGAGCAGTCAGATCAAACGGTCTCTGGCCATGCTCGATCTCGAGCGTGGCACGCTCACGCCGATCGGCGACGCCACGTGGTCAGCCGTGCATTGCCCCATCTGGTCGCCGGGGACGCAAAGCATTCTGTGCTCGGCGTCGAGTGGTATTGGCTACAAAGTCATGAGCATTCCGCTCGGGGGCGGCGGGCCGCCGCAGGCGCTCTGGGGTGAGCCCGGATTCGAGTACACGCTTAGTTCATTGACACCAGACGGGCGCACGCTCCTGTTCTCGCAGTGGTACAACCGCGACAAGATCGGCGACCTCATGACCATCTCCCTCGGAGAGGATCAGCGACCTGTCGCGCTGATGACGACGCCCGCGAGCGAGATCCTGCCGCGTCTGTCTCCCACGGGACAGGTGGTGGCGTACTTGGAGCTGAAGCTCAACACCCCGCTGGCGAATCGCGGAACGCTCAAGGTCGTGACTTTCCCCTCGCCCTCATCGCCGATCCCGGTTTCTCCCGCGGTGGTCTCCAGCGACTACGGCTGGCTTGCCGACAACGAGCTCGCGTGGATCGACACTTCAAGGCGAGCGTGGTCGGCGACCATCACGGTCAAGGACGGCGATGTCGATATTGGTGTGCCCAAGCCGCTGCTCGGCGGCAATCCGCTCGAGGAGAGAACCCAGATCGTTGCCATCGATGCCCCACGGGAGCGATTCCTCATGGTCATCGAGGATGAGCCGGAGGAGGAGCCGGGACTGATCTTCGTGAGCGATTGGCGGGCGCAGGTGATCGGTTCGCACCCCGCGCGGTAGTCAATCCATTCGCACACAAGCTCGGACACAGCGCAAAGCCCCGCGGGAGAAGATCCCGCGGGGCCGGTCGTCAATATCGGGGTGACAGGACACCACGAGAACTCCTTATGGAAGGAATCTGCCTTTGGAGCTCGGAAACGCGGTCTTTGCTCACGGTACTACCGTGAGTACGACCGGCCTGACGTCCGCATGGCCGCGTTGGCCGATCAAAGCGGTCAGGAGTTCCTTGGCCACCTTGTGGCGAAGCAGCGGAGCTACAGTCGCGTCTGACCGCCCTTGGCGATCGTGGGTCGAGAACCGAATGGGAACCCCCAGCGTGAGAGTATTCAACGTGCATTGGTCAATCGTTGCTCCTGTCGTTGGCGTCACGTTGTTGACCGTCGGGTGCACCAATCCGCCGGAATCCGCACAACGATCCGACACGATCAGTCGCCCAGCGTCAGCACTCAATGAGCCGTCATCAGTTCAAGACGCTCTCCACTCGCCACACACGAGAGATGTGCGGCCGCGCCCAGCTTCTCTCGTCATCGACGTCGACCCAGCCGCGGAGATAGGCGGAGTCGTGCGAGCGGTGTTTGAGGATTCGCGCGGAACGCTTTGGATCGGTGGCGAGTGCGATCTGTTCCGCAACGATGGAACGACACTGACCAACTACGCCATCACGGATGATCTGGGCCGGGGCGTCACGATCATGAAGATCGTCGAGGACAAGGCCGGCAACATCTGGTGCGGAACAAGCGGCGGCATCACCCGGATTGACGGCAAGTCATTCAGGAGCTACGGCGAAAGGGACGGATTGATCAGTGGCGCTGTGTGGAGCATGGCCGTTGACGCGAGCGGCGTGATATGGATCGGCACCATCGAGGGCGTCTGCCGATTCGACGGAAAGGCGTTCTCCGCCTTCGCGATTCCAGAAGCCCAGCCCGATCCGACCCGAGGCGTCACCAGCGGCAAGTTCGTGCATTGCATCACGGTGGACCGCAAAGGGCGGGTGTGGTTCGGCACCAACGGTGGTGCGTACGTCTACGACGGAAAGACACTGACAAACATCTCCGAACGCGACGGCCTGCCGAGCAACGCCGTCGGCAGCATTCTCGAAGATAAG
>JBGSZV010000248.1:0-8426 GCA_041750235.1 Phycisphaerales bacterium | reverse complement strand
CGCCGCTGGGTGAGCATGCACGGCTTGGCGCTCAACGTGGCTCCCGATCTGTCCCACTTTGACCTGATCGTCCCCTGCGGCCTCGCCGGGAGACCCGTGACCAGCCTCAGAGCCCAGCTCGGGGCCGCATGCCCCGAAATGCCGGTCGCCAAGAGCGCGGTGGCCGCGTCGCTGGCCCTTGAACTGCGACCGATGACGGCCAATAACCGTTGAAGCTGTAAAGGTTTGCGCGATTTTTTCCGTCTGCGGAACGCACTTTGGGGCGTTTCCGGCGAATTTGTCACAAGTATCGATGAAATCAGTACTTGCGACTCCTCAGGCTTGAGGCACTGTGTGGGTGCACAAGGGAACCTCCTGGGTTCATCTTTATCCATGTTCACATCAGCGTCGTGCGTGGCGACGTTTTGTGTGAATCTGGGGAAGCTGTTGAACTTAGGAAATAAGGAGCTCGCGGGATAGCGGCTAACAAAGTTCGCAAGTTTTGATTGCGACGCTCGCATCCCCTTGATAAGACAAGTGCTTGTATCACCCGGGTAAACGGGTTGTTCGAGAGGTCGCACGGTTCGCCGTGCTTCAGCTCGCCCGGGGGAAGCGGTCAAGGGTTTGGCGATACGCAGCCCGGCGTATCGGTGGTTTGTGTGTGTTCGTGTGTGTGAGAGCATTTGTGGTGCTCTCGGTCAGTTTCATGGAAGGAGAGAACTCATGAGTCGGAATCAGAGCATGGCCGGGCGTGGCCTGTTGTGTGCAGGTTTCATCGCCGGCGCGGCAGCCATGGGATACGCGGCACCGATGCAGGTCCGCGGCCCCGGTGGCGCATCCGCTTCACAGGCTGACACGATGCAGGTCCCCGTTGTGGCGACCCAGCTCGGTGTCAATGTCCAGTTCGAGAACGGCGGCAATAACGGTGGCGTCAGCACCTGCAGCTGCTTCTGGGAAAACGGCGATCGCGATAACGTGAACGCTGTTGTCTCAGAGTCGAACGTCACCGTCCCCGCCTCCGAGGCGGCCGATGACTTCTTCCTCCCGGCCTGCAAGGTCTTCCGTCTCGATTCGTTCTGTGGTTGCATGGTCACCAACGACCTGCCCGCCACGAACGGCAACGTGACGGACAAGCCCTCCGCAGTCCTCTACATCTACGACGACTGCAACGGCAAGCCCGATCAGGTCATCTCGACCTTCACGGACCCGAACTTCACGATCATTGGCAATGCGCCCTTCGGGTCGCCCGGCCAGTACAAGTACGTGCGGTTCTGCTTCACCGCCCTGCAGCTCTACATCAACGGCGAAGGCGCCGAGACCCGTTACTGGGCCTCGCTCGTCGGCGTCGGCGATAATCAGCCCGGCGAGCGTTACTTCTGGGCCACCAGCAAGACCGCTCCCGCGACTGACATCCAGGGCGTTCAGGCCCAGCTCCGCTCTCAGTGGATCGAAGGCTTCGGCGACTGGCGCGACGTTGATGACACCAACGGCGGCTGCCACGACCTCTGCTTCGACATCTGCGGCGAGCTGTGCGAAGTTCTCTGCGAGAACGGCCCGTACGCCACCGATTGCGGCATCAAGATGCTGAACACCACGTTCTTCGGCACCAAGGCCGCTGACAACTTCCAGATCCGTCCCTGCACGAGCGTTGAGCTCTGCCTGGTCGAGGCCTACATCGCCACCAACTGCACCCCGAGCCGTTCGAAGCTCGAGCTCTACACCAACGAGTGCGACAAGCCCGATGACCGCATCGGCGTCTTCGGCACTCCCGACGTCATCACTCAGCTTGGCGCCGGCAACACCCCCCGCACCTTCAACAGCCCCGTCAGCAACCTCCCGCTGACCATCTACTGCCTCCGCTGGAAGTTCGCCCCCGGCTCGGTCAACCTCGCCGGCGGCCAGAACTACTGGCTCAGCGTCTTCCTCGAAGGCACTGGCGTCATCACCGAAGAGGCCTACTTCCTCTGCAAGCAGCTCAGCCCCTGCCACATCAAGATCACCCAGGCTCAGTTCCTCAGCGTTCCGTACGATGTCAACGACTGGCTCGATATCCAGGACATCCTCGACGGCCCGCGTGACCTGGCCTTCCGGATCCTCGGCAAGGTCTCTCAGCAGCACCCGTCCTACGCCCCCGGCTTCGGCGTCAACACGACCCCGACCGCTGGCGGCCGCCTCATCGGCGACCTCAACGGCGACGCTTCGGTGAACCTCACCGACCTCGTCCAGGTCCTCAACAGCCTCGGCGGCTCCGCGAACTAATCCTTCGCGACAGTCTCTGAGATCAGACTCGGCTCTGCCGAGCTACTGAAATGCAACACGCCCCGCGTCCTCGTGACGCGGGGCGTTGCTTTTTGCCCTGAAGACTTCTCTATAAAACGCATGAGAACATGGACGACATGGGAACACTGGGAATGTTAGGTAGTTGGGGTCGACGCCGACATTTCACCGCAATTCGTACATAAGCATTGCCCACTCCCGGGGGGTCTGATAAACCAGTTGTGTTATCGACCTCTCTGCTTTCGGAAGGAGCAAACTATGCGGTGCGTCCCATTTGTATGCGCGGCCAGCGCCGTCTTCGCCGCCCACACGGCCCTTGCGCGAACGGACTTCCAGGAGTCCCCGCCGCCCTTCACCTACCAGTCGCCCCAGACCGCCAGCCCCAAGAACATCCCGGTCACGCTGCCGAAGTTCGACAGCCAGGGCGGCACCCGTCTCCTCAAGCGGGTCGACATCGAACTGGACCTCACCGCGTTCCTCAGCGTCGCGATCGAGAACAATCTCGCCGGAGCTCAGCAGCCGACCGGTGAAGTCACTGTCAACGGCAGTGTGGACTTCCCGACCGGCGTGTTCATGGACTCCGACACGTTCAATGACCAGTACACCCCGCCCAATCCTCTCGGACCCGCGGGCGGCGGTCAGAACCAGGGCACCGACTACTTCGACTTCGGCGATGTGACCGTCGGCCCGCTGTCATTCTCCCAGACGTTCCTGGGCACCCCCGCGACGCTCGCGGCATTTGTCGGACCCGGCAATCTCACCGGTGTCGCGTCCGTCGAACTGCTCTCGTCCGGCGGCGGCTCCGCTTTCAACTTCTACGTTGAGGGCCCCGGCGGCACCGGTGATCCCAATAACAACACCCCGCCGGAGATCGGCGCCAACGCCACCGTCACCTACTACTGGTCCTTCGCCACCGGCGCCTGCTGCCTGCCCACCGGCGCATGCATCCAGACCGACCCGGACGATTGCGACAGCCAGAACGGCATTTTCCAGGGCCCCGACACGCTGTGCGCCAATGCCAACTGTCCCGGCGCCTGCTGCCTGCCCAATGGCTCCTGCACCATCACCGACGCCACCCTCTGCCTCGGCGGCGGCGGCACCTATATCGGCGGCACCTGCGCCAGCGCCAACTGCACGCCCCCCGATTGCGACTGCTACTGGGACAACGGCGATCACGATGGATTCAATGCCGTCGTCTCTGAGACCAACGTCACGGTGCCCCCGTCAGAAACCGCCGACGACTTCACGGTCCCCGACTGCTACGTGCTCTTTGCCGATCGCCTCTGCGGCTGCATGGTCACGAACGACCTCGAGAGCCAGAACGGCAACTTCCTCGACACACCGGACGCGATCGCCAACCTCTACCAGGACTGCAACGGCAAGCCGGGCGACATGGTCGGAGTGCTGACCGATCCGAACTACACCATCCTCGGCAACGCTCCCTTCGGCGCGCCCGGCCAGTGGAAGTACGTCCGGTTCTGCTTCGAGAATCTCGACCTCGTGCTCAACGGCGGACGCTACTGGGTCTCCTTCGTCGGCGTCGGCGACAACCAGCCCGGCGAGCGGTACTTCTGGGCCACCAGCGCCACCTCTCCCAACGAGCAGATCCAGGGCGCCCAGGGCCAGCTCCGCTCCAACTGGGTCGACGGATTCCTCGACTGGCGCGATGTCGATGACACCAACGCCGGTTGCCACGACTTCTGCTTCGAGCTCTGCGGCGACCTCTGCGAGACGATCTACTCCAACGGCCCGGGCGCTGTCTGCGGCGTGAAGGCGCTCAACACCACCTTCTTCGGCACCAAGGCCGCCGACAACTTCGAGATCCTCCCGTGCTACAGCGCGGACATCTGCCAGATCGGCGTGTACATCGCGACCAACTGCACGCCCTCGCGCACCAAGGCGCAGATCTATCGCAACTCCTGCGATATGCCGTCGGAGCTGGTGCGCCAGCTCGGCAATCCGACCGTGGTCACCATGGACGGCACCTTCACGAGCCCGGTCACCGGGATCGAGTTGCCCGTCTACTGTCTCTTCTTCCGCATCCCGGCTGACTCGCCCCTGATCCTGCCCGGCGGCCAGAACTACTGGCTGGCGGCGTACCTCGAGGGCACCGGCGTGGTGACCGAAGAGGCCTACGTCATCTGCCGTGAGGATGCCGAGTGCAGCATCAAGATCACCCAGGCGCAGTTCATCGCGTCGCCCTTTGATGTGAACGAATGGCAGGACATCGAAGCCATCCTGCCCTATCCCACCGATCTCGCGATTCACATCTGGGGCAAGGCCATCAAGACGCCCGCTTCGGTGGCCCCCTCGATCGCCACCCCCTCCATCGGGAACGCGATCCAGGGTCGCAACAGCTCCAGCGGAACCACCCGCGGCATGATCGGTAACTGACCACGCACCACACACCGTGATCAAACCACAGCCCCGGTCGCAAGACCGGGGCTTTTCATTGGTCGAGGGTGAGGTTCAGGAGTTCGCGGGCGGACCGTCGGGCTCGCCGATGGTCTTGAGCCAGTCGGCCGGGCCCATCGGCGGCTCATCCGACAGCATGCCCGTCGCCGCACCGCCCGCTTTGCGCTGCGCGATCAGGTCTTCGGCGATCACACGGTGCCGCCGCGCGTTGTCGTAATCGCCCTTGTGCCGGTAGATCGACGCCAGGTAGCGGTGCACATCGAGGTACCCCGGCTGCATCGACATCGCGATGTTGAAGCACTGGATCGCCTTGGGAAAGTCCTTCATCCACGTGAGCGCCACGCCCAGCGTGTAGTGCCCCTCGGGGAAGTAGTGCTGCAACTGCACCGCCTGCAGCGCGTGCTCGACCGCATCCTCGAACCGTTCATCAACAATGGCCGTCCACGCGAGGCCCTGGTGCGCCCGAGCGTTGTGCGGGTCGACCGTCACCGCACGCGTGAACGCCTCCCGCGCATCCGCGTTTCGATTGACGAGCCGGTACGCGGTCCCCAGCAGCACATCCCGGTCCGGTGCGTAGCTCGCATGCACCCGCGCCTCTTCCAGCAACGGCACGGCGTCCATCGGACGCCCCTCCGCGATCATCGCGGCGCCGAGGAAGATCTTGGCATCGGGGTGGTCGGGGTGGATCTGCAGCAGCCGCTCGAGCACCGCTCGCGCCTCGCCGAAGCGACCGAGCTGGTAGAGGCACTGCGAGAAGTTGATCGCGTACCGTGGCTCACCCGGGCTGTGCGCGGTGAGCGCGGCGAACACCTCCGCCGCCTCCGCCGGCTTCCCCGCGGTCATGAACACGATCCCGAGATTGAACTTCGTCTCGCGGTCCACCAGCTCGAGCTGCTGCTGCACATCCGACGGCAGATTCGCGAGGTAGCCAAGGTCCACCAGTTGCTTGATCGACTGCTGCACGTCCGCCGGGTCCATCCGCTTGTCGGCCGGGTGCATCCCCGACTCGCCCTCGATCATGTCCCAGCTGAACACCCGCTCGACCTGCGGCGGCTTCTCGAACGCCTCCACCAGCACGCGCCCGTCCATGTCGGCGCCGACCGGCAGACCCAGCAGCGTGAGGATCGTCGGAGCGATGTCGAGGAGTGTCGCGCCGTGCACCTGCGTGCCCTTGGCGATACCCGGACCCGCCATCATCAGGACGCCCAGAGGTCGGTGCCAGGAGGCGTCCATCGCCGCGTGCACATCATCGATCGACGGCGGCACCGGCGGGCGCAGATGGTCGCTGTGAAAGCCGTGGTCCGAGAGCAGGATCACCGTCGTCTCCGGCCCCGCCAGTTCTAGCAGCCGGACGAGCATCAGGTCCATGATCTGGTAGATGCCGTACATCACGTGCTGGTACTGATCAAAGTCCGCCTGCGGCACGTGCGCCATCTTCGGCGGGAAGTACTGCATGAAGTGGTGTCCGGCGACGTCGATCGCCTCCTGGAACACCATCGTGCAGTCCGCGTCCGGCCCCTCGCTCAGGAGCGATGTCGCGATGTTCTGGATGGATGCCGCCTGCGCCAGCAGCTTCACGAGGAACGACAGCCGCTTGTCGGCCGGGTTCATCTGCGCGAGCTGCGGGATCATCGCCGTCAACGTCTGCGGGTCGATCTCATGCGGATGGAGGCGCAGCATGTCGATGCGCTCCGCCAGTTCCGCGGGGTGCACCGTCTCGCCGACGAGCGGCCACTTGTCCTCGGCAGTAGGGGGGATCCCCTCGAAGAACAGATTCGAGACTACGACGCCCGACACCGGTTCCGCCGGATGGCTCGCGTACCAGCCAACGACATTCGTCTTCAGCCCCGACTGCGTCAGGATGTTCCACAGCGCCTTGGTCTTGCGCGAGGTGCTAGTCGAGAGCCGCAGGCCGCGTCCCGAAGGGTCGGCTTCAACGAAGTTCAGGATGCCGTGCTTATCGGCCCGCTTGCCTGTGGCGATGGAGGTCCACAGCAGCGGCGACAGCTTGGGCTCCAGCGTCCGAAGCTCGCCCGATGCGCCCGCGCCAATGAGCTTCTGAACGCCCGGCAGCCGTCCCGCCGCGATCAGCGCATTGATCAACTTCCAGTCCGCGGCATCCCAGCCGATCAGCAGCACCCGTTTAGTGAGACGTTCGCCCATGGGACCAATGCTATCGGATCGGTGAAGCGGATCCCTGACAGGCGTGGCCAAGGTCGTTGGTTATCACGCGTGACGGCGTCGCCGCCCGGCCGTGCTCGCCAACGCCACCAGCAGCAGCCCGGCCGATCCGGGAGACGGGATGAACGGACTGATCCCCACGCCCGCCGTTGACTCATAGGCGTACTCGATAATTGTCCGCGGCTGCGCGATCGCGGAATCTCCGAGCGAGAAGCGCAACCAGCCGTAGTGGATCTGGTTGTCGTTGAACTCGTTCTGGAAGCGGAACCCGATCACGTTCGCGGAACTGTTGAGGTTCCACATACCGACGTTCGCCGGCGTGCCGGAACCGTACTGATTCGCAGGGCCGACGTGGAAGTCGAATCCGAGGTTCTGCACGAATCCCGGTGCGGTGACAACATACGCGCCGCCCGGGGGCGCCGCGGGGCTGAAGAACCCGAGTCCGGTCGCAGACCACGGGTTGACATCCCATCCGGGTGTCAGCGTGCTGGATGAACCAGTCAGGCCCGTCACCACGTTCAGGTACACACCGTCAACATTGCTCGGAATGTTGATGTTGACGATGCCGCTGTACACAATCGCCGCCTGAGCGCTCGCGGGCGCGATCGCGCCGGTCGCGGCGATGGCGGCGAGGTGTGCTTCAAGACGTGTGGCCATGGTCAGCGTCCTCCGACATCCATCGTAAACGCGCGCACGCAGCGAAGAAAACAAAAACACACAGGGGCGACCCGAAGGCCGCCCCTGTGATTGATTTCAGCGTAGTCAGACGTGCCGATTAGGCGCGACGACGACGGCCGACGAGACCAGCAGCGCCGATCGCGAGGAGGCTCGCGGCGCCGGGGGTCGGGACCCCGTCCTTGGCGGCGATAGCGACGCCAGGAGTGCTCTCGTAAGCGTACTCAACGATCGCGCGGGGCTGGGCGCCGTAGGTCGCGCCGAGGGAGATGCGCATCCAGCCGTAGTGAACCGCGCCGGTCGCTTCGTTGTTGAAGCGGAAGCCGACGACGTTGTTCGAGCTGTTCAGATTGAACAGGCCGGTGCCAGTGGTCTGGCCAGCGCCGCTGGTGTAGGTGCTGGCGGGGCCGATGATCGCGCCCGGGGCCAGGTTGCTGACGCCGGTGGTGCCGACGTCGCGGACGTAGACGCCGCCAGCGGGGGCGGCGGGGTTGAAGAAGTTGAACCCGGCCGGGGCGCTGCCCCAGGGGTTCACGTCCCAACCGGGAGCGCCACCGGGAAGGGGTGCCGCAACGCCGGTGACGACGTTCAGGTAGATGCCCTGCGTGGTGGACGGGATGTTGATGTTGACAGCGCCGGAGTAAACGATCGCGGCGTCAGCCTGGGTCGCGAGACCCATGCCCGCGCCGGCGGCAGCCAGCGCAGCGAGATGCAGTTCGAGCTTTGACATATTTCTTCCTTTTTTCCTAGAAGCGATACTTCAGCGCGTGCGGGATTGAATCGCACGACGTTGATTTGATTCAACGATGACTGATTACGCGCGACGACGACGGCCGACGAGACCGGCA
Source organism: Phycisphaerales bacterium (assembly GCA_041750235.1). Lineage (GTDB taxonomy): Bacteria > Planctomycetota > Phycisphaerae > Phycisphaerales > UBA1924 > JBGSZV01. The sequence goes on along the minus strand of JBGSZV010000248.1, from coordinate 51 downwards.
GCGCCGATCGCGAGGAGGCTCGCCGCGCCGGGGGTCGGGATGCCCGCGCCG
>JBGSZV010000247.1:0-5673 GCA_041750235.1 Phycisphaerales bacterium | reverse complement strand
GGGCCGTAGTGCCCTGAGTCCGCGCGTCCGTTGACTCCGACGATGCCCGCCGGTGACAGCGTGCGGTCCCGCTGCTCGCCGCCGATCTCCGGGACGCACAGCACCGCGTCACGCCAGCCCGGCACGACGGCGTAGACACCCGTCAGATCCTTTGCCGCCTGCCATTCCGCCTGGGTGTCGATCGCGGAGGCCGTCGAGTAGACGTTGATGTTGTAGTACCAGCAGTCGGCGATGTCGATGTTTGCCGAGCCGATGGCGAACCCGTTGCCGTTCGCCGCCCGCGCGAAGATGGTCCGCCGCGCGTAGAACGTGCCGGGCGTGGTGACCGACCAGCCGAACCAGTTGTACTGCGCGGTGCTGGTGGTGCTCTTGTCGTACACCGAGCAGTTGATGAACCCCACGTTGCCGCGAAGGCTGAAGATCCGCATCGAGCCGACAACGTTGGTCGTGTCGCCGGTGATGATGCAGCTCTTGAACAGGATGCTCGATGTGTCGGATGCGGGATTGATGGCCGCACGCTGCGAGCCCTCCGTGATCGCCTGACGAGAGGCGTCAAGGATGCACTGATCGAAGCTGATGCCGCCGCCAGTCTGCACGATGACGTCCAGCCCCTCGGCGCGGCAGCGCTTGACCTTGAAGGCATACGAAGCGGGATTCAGCCAGTCGGTCGGTGCGGCGATCTGATTGCCGCCCCACCCTGAGCCCGACACGTTTCCGCTGCCCTTCACCATGCAGTTTTCGGTGGTGATGTCCGTGATCTGTGCGGAGCCGCCAGCGTGACAGTAGAAGCCCGCGTACGAGCTTGAACCCAGTGGCTCCAGATGCGTGCCGTCCTCGGCGAGCATCGGGTACAAATCGATGTAGCAGCCCTCAGCGCGGCCAGAGATCTCGCCCGACTCGCCGTACCAGACGAACGCGGTGCCCGCGCCCGAGCGCCCGCCCAGCGCGGTGCAGTTGATGAAGCGGACGTTGGAGCACGAGCCGCTGCCGTTGGTTCCGGCGGCGTGATACCCCGAGTCGATGAAGATGCAGTTGCGGACCTCGGCGTTGGTCGCGACTCCGAAGGCAACGCCGTACCCGTTGCCCGCGGCCGGATCACAGAATCCGATGAACCGCCCATTCTTGACGAGGGTGCCAGTGCCGTCGGTGCCGCCGATCGCGTTGCCCGCCCGCGCCCAACGCATGGTCTTTCCAGAGGGATTCGCATCGCCCTGGAGCCGCACGTACAGGATCGTGTCGGAGCCGCTCGCCTCGGCGAACCACGCGCCGCTGGTGAGGCTCGCTGCATCTTCGAGCGCTGCCTTGGTGGCCACCTTGCGGAGTTGGCCCTTGAGCTTCGGGTCTGAGAATGTCGCGCTCGTCTCGTAGTTCACGTTGGCACCGACGACGTTCGCGACCGCCACGCCCGTGAGCGTCTTCTTGTAGACCGTCGCCGCGCCGACCGTCTCCGTGCTCCAGCTCGTCACCGGCGAGCTGTTGGCGCTGACGGTGCCGCGGGTGGTGGAGCTGGGCGGTCTCAAATCGACCACGACGCCGGGAGCAAACCCCGCAAACGCCTCCCCATAGGTCCCCAGGCAGTACGCCACATCACCCGCGATCATCAGCGCCGCGAGCGCCGCCAGCGTGCGCTTGGGCGTCGAATCCGACAGTCCATCGTTGCTGTCGCTTCCGGTCTGTGCATGACACCAGTACGTGGTCATCGTTGTTGCCTCGCGTCCTTGCGAATGTGATTCAGAAGATCCGCACGCGGTGCGCGATCGTGGCGCCGGCGCTGCGGACGTACACCTTGGTGATCATGCCGCCAGCCCCTGACATGGCCGCGATGGTCTCCGTCTCGCCCGGCGCGATGGAGTAGCGCACGGTCGGATCGTCGGGCGCTTCGCTGCCGTCGTTGGGGGTGACGAAGATCTCAACGCCGTTCGCGCTGCTGATCGGGTTCTTGATGATCAGTTCCCGCACCGGGCCATTGAGCGCTTCAGCGTCGAACAGCAGCTCCCATTCGTTGTCCGCCAGTACAGTCGCGCCGAGGTTGCGTTCCATCTGTCATCTCCAGTGCGTGGGTCGATCGAGTGAAAACACCGACGCTCGCTCTCGCGAGCGCCGGGTTGGTGGTGTGATTACGACTTCTTGTTCGTCGCCTCGGTCGTCTTCGCGACCAGGGCGTCGGTCTCGGCGGTGTCGTCGAGCCACACATCGCCGCCAGCGCCGAAGAACGGCTGCTGCTTGAAGGTCTCGATGACCTTGGGATCGTCGGTCTCAAGCATGCCGTCGTTGAACTTCCAGTTGCGGAAGCGGAACTGGGCATAGCGGCTGCGGAGTCGGAACTTCTTCTTGTCGGCCATTGGAGGTCTCTCGTGAGTTGTGGGGCGGGCGTTCCCGCGCCCGCCCCGTGGTTGCTGTCTCGTGTCTTCCCTCGAATCAGAACTCAGCCGGTGACGCCGGTGATGCGCGAGTGGAACTTCTCCGCGCCGTACTCCAGACCGAGTTCGGCGAGCCACTCATCCAGGACGCCGTCCTGGCCGGACTTCTTGATGTCCTTGAGGTACTGCGGCTTGCCGCGCTTCGTGTACCGAACGCGCGACTGCCCGAGGTCGATCGTGAGACCCTCGCCGGCTTCGGGGCCGACCATGCTCTGGTCATACGCGAGCGTCAGCTCACCGAAGGGCGTGAGCACCTTGGAGAACCGCAGACCCGGCGCAGTCTCGCCGCTCTGGATCTGGAGCTTGGCGTTGTGGAGGTCGTGGATGGTCCGCAGAAGCGTGCCGCCGCAGAACATCACCTTCTCGCCGTCAACGAACTCGAACGCCATCTCGCAGTACTGATGGAACCGCGCGAGCGTCATCGCGCCGCCCACGTTGTCCACCTTCGTGACGATAGCGTGGCGGAAGCCGGCGCTGCCCGTCACTCGCTTGGAGTTGGCGTCGTTGGTGCCGGTGTTGCGGCTGCCCAGGCGGAGCGTCAGGTTGATGTCCTGGAGCAGCTCCTGGAGCTTCTTGGCCTGCTGACGCGCCATCTCGTCCTCGGTGAGGGTGGACATGGCCGTCGAACGACCGGAGAACTCCACCGAGTGACGCATGGTCTGCACGGTGTTGGTCACGATCGTCGGCAATCCCGAGCGTGCGGTCTGCGGATCGGCGAGCTCGCCGGTCGCGGGGCCGAGCAGGCGGAGGTACGCGTCATCCGCCACGGAGTTGGCGTGTGCCGCGGTGCCGCCCGTCGCCGCACCGAACCCGCGCACGACGGTGAGCGTGTTGGTGCCGGTGTTGACGGCGGAGCAGAACATCGTCTCGCCCGTCGCCTCACAGAAGAGCACGCTGTTGGGATAGAACAGCGCCGCGTTGTCCACCACCAGGGCGGTGGTCGCGTTGGTGTACGCAGCGCCGCCGTTGTTGATCTGGGTGCGACGCGCGGTGTGCGCGTCGGTGGACCACTTGAAATCTTCGTTCACGGTTTCCGCGGTGAGGCCACGAGCCTCGTGCATCGCGTAGATGGGCGACAACATCGCCCCCTGCACGAGGATGACCTCGCGCGTGACGTCGGGGGTCAGCAGACCGGCCGACGCCAGAAGTGCAGCAGTGATACTCATCGTTGAATCTCCGTCCGTGGATGGTTCCGCGGGCGAACGTCGCCCGCGCTCGATGCGTCAACCGGCCGGGCTTAGTTCTTGCCCGCGCCTCCGGTGGCTCTGATTTTCTTGATCGCGTCGGCTTCCTTCGCCGCGTCGGTGCCGACCTTGGTGTCGGTGGGCTTGGCGCCTTCGGCCGTGGGATCGGCGCTGAGGGTCTCGACCTTCACGCCGCGAGCGGTGAGGTCTTCGATGTCGGCGCGGATCTCGGCCTCGATCTTCGCGGCGTCGGTGAGACCCGCGGCGAGGTACCGACCGCGCATGCGATCGGTGACCTTCAGATTCGGGAACTTCGCCTTGAGGACAGTGTCGAGCGCAGTGGACGCGGCCGTCGCCTTGTCCTTGGTCGTGACATTGTTCTCGATCGCGTCCAGACGCTCGGTGAGCTTCAACGCCCACGCGGGAGCCTGATCGGCGTCGGCTTCCTTGCCCTTGCCCTTGTCAGCGGCCTTGGGGTCCGCCGCGGGCGTGCCGGTCTTCGCGAGGCCGGCGACCTGCGTCTCCAGCGCCGTGTTCTTCTCGACAGCGGCCTTGAGCTGCGTCTGTGCTTCGGTGAGCGCCGTCTGTACGGGCTCAACGACTGCCTGAGCGACCGCGGCGACGAGGGCGAGTGCGTCCTCGCTGAGCGCCTCGACCTTGATCCCCAACGCCTTCAGCTTGTCCAACAGTGCCTTGTTCATGATGCCCTTCCTTGGGTGTGAGTTGCCAAACCAATCCGTGTCTCTCTCGTCCGTGGTGCCGTGCTACGCGGCCTTGCGTGCGTTCTCCGTTCGCAGTCGCTCGAAGTGCTCGGCGGCGCTCTTCGCCCGCTCGACGCGTTCCGCCGAGACCAGGTCGGGGTGGAAGGCCGACAGCACCTTCGAGCAGTTGGGGTGGAACGGCGGCGGTCCGCCGATCTCCGCGATCTCCAGGTACCCGTCGCGACCCGGACCACGCAGCACCACCACCATGCCGAGGTAGTCCGAGCAGAAGTTCTCGCTGCGGAGCCCGGTGATCTGCGCGAGGTCAAGCCCCACCGAGAGCTGGCGATTCATCTGCGCCTGCGTCGTCGCTTCACGTGTGCGGGTGCGGATGACCGTGGTCGCGTAGTGGCGAATGCTCATCTTGGCATTGCCCACTTCGATGATCTTGTTCCCGACCTTGCGGTAGCCCTCGCCGGCTTCGACGCCGATGTTTTCCCCGATCAGTTCACGCAGCTCGCGGGTCGCCTGGACCGGATCGCCGCTGATGATCCCGCGCACGAGGATGTTGTTGGTTGCCGTCTCGCCCGCGATGCCCGAGAGCGGTCCCTCGGAGAACGAGTGGAAGAGCTTGCGGGCATTGTCGATGTGCGTGCCCGTCGCCGAGTTCACCCGCGCCGCCGTGTCACGCGCGATGGCCTCGATCGTCCGCTCGTTCACGAGGTTGAAGCTGATGCCGCCGACCGTGTCGCTGGCTTCCTTGATGCCCATCGCCCGCAGCTGCTTCTCCGAGGTCGCGAGCCCCGCCTTGTACGCGCTGTCGTTGGCCGACAGGATCAGCGGGTTGGCCTGGTTGGTGACCTTCTCGCGGATGCGTTCGAGCTGGCTGGCGAGTTCCGCCTGCCGGTTCCGCATGAACTCAGGACCGCGTGCCTCAGGGTCACCTTCGAGCTTGCGGGTCGCTTCGGCGAGCTTGACGTTGACGTCCTGCGCCGCCGCGTCCAGCATCCCGACGATGGTGTCCTCGACCGTGACCGGCGCACCGTGCATCGTGGGGGCTCCGTAAACAGCCATCAACAGCGCCGCGATGACCCATCGAACGTGCGTCAAGCGACACCCCCGCCCAGCGTCGGCATGGACATCATGAGGGCGCTGCGGTCCCGCGCCGTTCTCGCTGCGTCGTCGGCCGCTATCTCTTCCTGGATCTGCAACGCCTGGTCATCGCCATGTACCGCGGCGATCGCCCGGCGCTCGCTCGTGAGTCGGGCTTCCAGCGCCTCACGCTGCTCGGCGATGATCTCGCGGTTGGACTTGGGGATCTCCGGCCGCATCTGCACGCTGACCGGCGCAACAGCGAAGCCGCGGTCG
>JBGSZV010000246.1:0-9994 GCA_041750235.1 Phycisphaerales bacterium | reverse complement strand
CGGGCACGATTGTCGATGTGCGGCGTGGCTGGGTCGCGTGCGGCTCCGGTACGATTCTGGAAGTGCTTGAAGTGCAGCCGGAGAACGGGCGGGCGATGGCGTGGAGCGCGTTTGCCAACGGGCAGCGGGTGAGCGCCGGTGAGGTGCTGGTCGGAGGGCGGGCGTGCTGACGCTGTGGGATCTGTTGCCGAAGCGCCTGCGCCCGCAGCCTGAAACAAAGAACCAGGCTACGGTGATCGAGCCGAAGGTACGGGTGCGCCCGAAGGCTCCCGCGCGCGAGCGTCTGCCGGCGCCGATGCCCGAGCCTGGGCGCGCGAACTCCATGCAGGAACGGTACGACGCCGTGACGCGGCAGATGCTCGTGGAGCACAAGCTCCGCGTGCGCAAGTGGCGCACCAGCATGTCGGGGATCGCGTGGCAGATCACCTATCGGGACGGCACCATCACGCGGCTGGTGGAAGCGCCACGGCCCAAGGGACCGATGTCGGCGGCGGTGTTCCTGCACGAGGTGGGCCACCATGCCATCGGGTTCAACCGGTACAAGCCGCGCTGCCTTGAGGAGTACCACGCGTGGGCGTGGGCGCTGGAGGCGATGGAGCGGCACGGGCTGAACATCACCGACGGGGTCCACAAGCGAATGGCCGACTCGCTGCAGTACGCGATCGACAAGGCGCGCCGACGCGGCCTGCGGGAGCTTCCGCCGGAACTGGTGCCCTTTGATCGTCGTTCACGCTGATATGGCAAGCGGATTGCGGTAGTGACCTGTGTTCGGGCCGTGCGGCGGTGGACCGCGCAGCATTCGCGCCCGGAATCGGAGACCCGTCATGCAAATCAGCGCACTTTCCGCGTCTTCCCTCTCCTCCATCAACCCGCTCAAGCAGAACCAGGCCGCGGTTCAGGCGAAGTCACCGGCGACGACCGCCGAGGCGAAGACGGACACCTTCACCGCGACCACGTCATGGACACCCACAGAGAGCGCTGCGGCTTACAAGAAGCCGGTCCAGAGCGTTGAACCCCTCGCCACCGCACCGCAGACGGAAGAGGCCAAGAAACTCAGCGAGCCTTCGGTCACAATCGATGTTCCCGCCGAAGAAGCGGTGACGCAGCAGGCGCAGGCCGCTGAAACTCCCGAGCCGCCGAGCTTTGGCGCAGAGGAGTTCAAGCAGTTCCTGACCCAGTTCGGACGCCAGAACGGCGACGAGGGCTTTGACGCCAAGATGGACCTCAACGGCGACGGGCGCGTTGATGGCAGCGACCTGTCGGTCGTCCTCGCGAACTACCGCCGCACGAAGTCCTGATCAGGCGGGCTTGAGCGCGTTTGTCAGTTCACGCTCGGCCGCCACCCAGTTCGATTCCGCATCTCCGCCTTCCTTCAGCCAACGAAGGTAGGCGGCCTTTGCAATTTCATCGTGCGCGGGACGCACGACCTGCGCGATCTGGGCGGGAGCATCCTTGCGCTCGATCGCGGTGACCGGGTTGAGGACACCTGTCGGCGCGAGCGCCGTGACGCGGTTCGAGGCGGGGCTGACAGCATTCTGCTTGGGGGTGGAACGCACGGTTCCTGTGTTCAGCATGGCGAGTCTCCTTTGTGGGTTGGGCCTCTCCTGCCACTTGATCGTTGGCGGACGTGGGCCGCGCGTCGAGCGAAGGTCCGATAGTTTTTCGATTCCCGCTGCAAATGAGTTGATTCTCACTCGCGCGATGGCCCATCCGGGAGCGGGTGTTCATGGGTGATAACCATCGATGGGAGGTCCCATCACGCGGAAATGGGGCTGAGTTTGCGGGCGGTGCTGGCGGGGCGGGGGAAACCGGGCATCGTGCAGTCGGGCGGGTCCGCTTTTGCACGGGGATTCCCCGCCCGGGATTGAGGAGTCATGCGAACTGCAGTCGCGGTGATTGGTCTGGCGTGCGCGGTCACGTCGACCCACGCACAATCACTGAACATCGATATCAACTCGCCGACCGGCGCCGGTTCGGGTGTGCCGTCGTCGTCGTTTGGCGCGGCGGCGGGGCAGCCGGGCGTCTGGAACTCGATCGCCCCGACAGGGACCGGCCCCTTTGCGCTCGTCAACCTCGCGGGCTCGGCGACGTCGGTCACGCTGTCCCGCAGCGGCGCGGCGGTGGACACCATGTTCAACTCCGGCCAGACCAGCGGCGACCACGAGAAGCTGCTGGATGACTACCAGCTCATCAGCGGCGTCAATCCTTCCAGCACGATCACCCTCGCGTCGCTCATTCCCGGCCTGTACCAGGTGACGACCTACGCCAACGGCGTGGCCAGCAGCTCGACGCGCTCGAACGTCTCGGTGTTTCCGACCAGCTCCGCGAATCCGCAGGTGGTCGGCGGCACGCTGCCGAACAACGGCTTCGTCGCGGGAACCACGCATTGCGTGCACACCTCGACCATCAACAACCTCTCCCCCACCATGACCATCACGCTGTCGCCCAACATCGGCAGCGCGTCGCTCAACGGCATCCAGCTCAAGCTCCTCACCGCCATGGCCCCGCGGCTGTACGTGGACGCGAACGCGGTGGGCGGGAACAACGGCTCGACGTGGGCCGACGCCTTCACCTCGCTGCAGGCGGCGCTCGCCGCGGCGGCGGCCTCGGGCGGAATAACAACCGAGATCTGGGTGGCCGACGGCGTGTACAAGCCGACCACCACCACCGATCGCACCGCGAGCTTCAGCCTGCTCAACAACCTCGCCCTCTTCGGCGGCTTTGCCGGCGGCGAGACCAGCCTTTCGCAGCGTGACCCGATCGCCAACAAGGCGCGGCTGAGCGGGCTCCTGGGCACCGGCAGCGACAGCGAGAAGAGCTACCAGATCGTGGACGCCTCGAACACCAACGCGACGGCGGTGCTCGACGGTTTCTGGCTGGAGAACGGCAACTGCAACGGGCTCTCGCCGTTCAACGTCGGCGCGGGCGTGTTCTGCGTCAACGGATCGCCGACGGTCCGTCACTGCACCTTCAGCGGACTGAAAGGCAGCGTGGCGGCGGCGGGGATGTACTCGAAGTTCGGCTCGCCGGTGGTGAGCCATTGCCGTTTCATCGGCAATACGGCCACCGGCGGCGCGGCGCTGTTCCACATCGGGCCATCGTCGATCAGCGTGGTGAACTGCCTGTTCCTGGGCAACTCGGCGGGCGACTTCGGCGGCGCGGTGCAGTTCTTCAACGGCGGCGGCACGGTCGCCGGCTGCGTCTTCTCGGGCAACACGGCAGCGCTGCAGGGCGGCGCGGTGTACCTCGCGATCGCGTCCAACATCTCGTTCGTGAACTGCACCATCGCGAACAACTCGACTCCCGGCTCGGGCGGCGGCATCTATCTCGCCGACGACTCGGACGCCACGGTCGCCAACTCGATCCTCTTCGGCAACACCGATACCGACACAAACACCACGCATGAGAGCGCGCAGTTCACCAGCGGCGGCCCCGGCAACATCTTCACCCTCACCGCCAACGCCATCCAGGGATGGACCGGGCTCTACGGCGGCAGCGGGAACATGGCCCTCGCGGCGTCGCCGTTCGTCGATGCCAATGGGTCGGACAACATCTTTGGCACCGTGGATGACGACCTCACGCTGGCCCAGCCGGCGGGGAACGTGTGCATCGATGCGGGCCGGAACCCGCTGGTTCCGGCCGATACGGCGGATGTAGACGCCGATCTGAACACCGCCGAGGCGCTGCCGCGTGATGCGGCGGGGAACGCGCGGTTCGCGGATGTCGGATCGGTGGCGGACACCGGCGTGGGCCCCGCGCCCGTGGTGGATCTGGGCGCGTATGAGGTGGTCAGCCTCACGCCGCCGCCGGTGTGCGTTGGTGATGTGAACGGCGATCAGATGGTCAACGGCGCCGACCTGAGCGTGCTGCTCACGCAGTTCGGGACGAGCGTGAACCCGGTCGGCTCAGGGGCCGACTTCAACAAGGACGGGCTGGTGAACGGCTCGGACCTGTCGATCCTGCTGGCGCGGTTCGGGGCGAATTGCTCGTGAATCTCAGTCGATCGATTGGATCGATTGCGATCCACCGCGATGGAACTGGTTGATGTCAGAGAAGATCCCGTCGTGAGGCTCCACGGCGCCGTTCGAGTTGTTCGGACGCGTCTGCACGAGCCACTTGCAGGAACCGTCGGTGTAGGCGAAGTTGCCACCGGTCTGGCCATGGTTGTCGGCCTGGATGAAGCCGCGGGAGTTGGGGTCGGGGTTGCCGCTGGAAGTGCGCCACGTGCCGTACCAGTTGCTCACCGTCACGCCGCCGGTCGTGTTGCCGTAGTCCACGTGGTTGGATTCATCGGCAAAGAGCACGAATCGAGCGGATTCGCTGTTCTTGAGCAGCGAAATATAGAGATAGCTGATGTTCGCCCAACTGACGTCGCCTTCGCCGGAGATCTTCTTCGGTGAAACGACAGGGAACAGATTTCCGTTCTCGCCGCCGTCGAGAGTATCCGCGGGGCACTGGAGCACGCCGAAGTCGCCGCCTGTGTCCATGTACGGCTGCATGATCGGGACACTAGTCTGGTTCGAAGGGATTACCCAGCTGTTGCCGTTCCACTTTCGGTAAAAGCCGAGGTCATACTTATGAGCGCCCGGGACCGCGGCCTTCTGCTTCAAGCTGAAGAGTCCTGCGAAGCCGCCGTAGCGATGCTGATACGCGGATTGGACTGTGATGGGCGGGTTGCGAACATTGGTGGGAGCGAAGGGTGGCAGCACGGGGTACCAGCCTTCGTTGTCCTCGGCGTAGAGCGAGGCGAAGATCACCATCTGTCGCATGTTGCTGAGGCAGCTTGCACGCCGGGCGCCTTCGCGGGCCTTGCCAAGCGCGGGGAGGAGCACACCGATGAGCAGCGCGATGATGGCCACGACGACGAGGAGTTCAATAAGCGTGAAGCCCTTGTAAAGGGCGCGCGTACGAGACGCGGCCTTGGGGGCACGGTTCTGGCAGCCGGTGGTCATTGGCTCACCTCGTGGCGTTGGGGGTCTCGCAGGGGGAGGCTGAGGGCCGCTCAACCGCTTTTCCCACGCGGGTAAAATGTTTTACCACTCCTAGAATACTACGCACGAAGCGTTCCGCAAGTTGCTGGAAAGGGGATTTGCGGTCGTTGAAGGGCCGGATTTGGGTGAATTCAGGCCCTGACGACTTCCGGCGCTGGCGGAGGGGCGGAATCTCAAGTAAAATGTTTTACCGGCATGGCCAAGACCCGAGCGAATATCCGCGACGTCGCCCGGGAGTGCGGGGTCAGTCTGACCACCGTCTCCCTGGTCCTCAATAAGAACGACCATCGCATCTCCGAGGCGACCCGCCAGCGGGTCTTGGATGCGATGGAACGGCTGGCGTACACCCCCAGCAGGCTGGCCCGCGGGCTGCCCAATCGCCGGGCCAACACCCTGGCCGTACTCGTTCCCGCGCTGCAGCACGCCTTTGCCGACGTCTACTTCGGCGAGATCATCTCGGGCATCTACGAGGCGGCGGCGGACTCGGGCTACCGCATCCTGCTGGAAGTGGCGCGGCGCGAGTACATCCGGCGCAAGGAGTACATGACGCTCCTCGAGGACTGCTCGGTGGACGGCATCCTCTTCATCGGCGCCACCGAAGAGCACAAGTGGCTCAGCGAGTTCGACGGCAGCGATCTCCCGTTGCTCATCGTGAACAATCACTTTGAGCAGTGGGATCTTGATTGCGTCGTCTGCGACTATCCCGCCGCGGGCAAGCTCGCCGCGGAGTACCTGCTAGACAACGGGCACAAGCGGATCGGGCACATCTCCGGGCCGTCGGACATGGTGCGAACGAGCCGCGAACTGACCGACAGCTTCGTGGACACGCTGGCGTCGCGCGGGGTGCACCTGGCGGCGGACATGATCGTCGGCGGGCAGTATCTGGTGGAGATGGGCAAGCTCGCGTGCGATGAGTTGATGTCGCGCCACCCCAAGCTCACCGCGATTTTCGCGGCCAACGACAAGATGGCGCTTGGCGCTTATCAGAGCCTGCGGGCTCGCGGGCTGCAGCCGGGCAAGGATGTGACGGTGATGGGGTGTGATGACATCCCGACCGCCGCGCTCGCCGACCCCCCGCTGACAACGGTTCGAATGAACTTCTTCGAAGTGGGGGCCGAGAGCTGCCGTCATATCTTGAAGTCGATCGAGTCGCGGGGACCCAAGACAAATGGGAACGGCCACGGGACCAACGGCGTCCATGCGGCGGCCGAGGTTTTGAGCGGACCGGACGGGCACCGGATCAGCCAGCGGATCCCTGTCTCGCTGGTGGTGCGGCAGTCGTCGGGCAAGGCCCCCAAGGGCTGATTCACACTTGAATTCAAGCCCCATGAACCTCCCACGCCGCGCGTGAGCCGCTACGCTCTGGGACGCGTGCGCCATGGTGACGCACGCGCTTTCAGGGGAAGCGCGATGCTCAAGTGTTCGGTGGCTCGTGTGGTCGTTGCGATGCTGGTATCGCTGTCGTGGTGCGCGATGGCGCGCGGCGCGGACGTGTGGCGCATGGCGGGGACGTTCAACGGCTGGAACACGCGCGACGATGCGTGGGCGCTCCTGCCGGTGAACGGGAACACGGGTGTTTTCGCCTTGGAGCGGACGCTGACGCCGGGGAGCTACAGCTTCAAGTTTGTGAAGAACGGCGACTGGGCGCAGGGGCATCTGGGGCTGAGCGGCAACGCGGGGCTCGAGCAGCCGGGGGCGGATATCACCCTGCGTATCGCCGGGCAGGCGGTGTACCGCGTCACGCTCGACGCCAACGCGCGGACGTGGACGCTCGAAGCGGCGAAGGTGGAGAAGCCGGTGCTGATCGCGCGGGTGCTGGGCGAGCCGCGCTTCGGCGCGACGTTCGCGGTGGACGCCTCGGAGTCGCTGTACTCGGCGGGATCGGCGCCGACGCTCTCGGTGACCTGCGCGGATCAGGAAGTGAAAGTGGATGCCGACGAGCAGCGGCCGCTGGTCAAGTACGTGACGCCCTCGAAGGCGGGCAAGGCGACGCTGAAGCTGGTGCTCACCGCGGGCGAGACGACGACCGAGCAGACCTTCGACGTGAACGTCGAGCATCTGTACGAACTGCACATGAAGGCCGCTGAACTGGTCGCCGTGACCTTCCCCGGCATGGCGCCGGAGATGCAGCCGAAGAACGGCATCAAGGAAGGCTTCCGCGTGCTGGAGCCGATGGGAAGCGTTGCCCGCGTGGTCATCGGCATCGAGAAACCGGCGACGTTTTCCTCGCTCTCGATCGTGAAGGACAAGAGCGAGACGCTGATCTCGAATCAGAACGTGACGATCAGCAAGCCGGGGCTGTACGCGGCGGAAGTCCGCAACGGCGAGGTGGTGACGCATGAGGATCAGAACAAGCCGTTCCTGCTGAATCCGGGCAACTGGCAGAAGTACTCGTTTGTCCCCAGGGAACAGGGCGTTTCCAGAGCGGCGTTGAGCGGCGACTTCAACCGCTGGGCAGGTTTCGGCTCGGAAGGCGCGATGGAACTGGCATCGAAGGTGGATGGATCGTTCTGGGGCTGGGTGAACATCCCCGACGGCGCTCACCGCTACTGCGTGGTGACGCCCGACGGGCGTTCGCTGCTGGATCCGGGAGCGGCGATGGCCTCGACGGGGCCGGACGGCCGCGCGTGCAGCGTCATGATCGTCGGCAAGACCCCGGCGGACTATCCGCCGGCGAAGTCCGAGTCGATCGAGCGCGAAGCAGTACGGCACGATCCGGCATCGAGCGATGATGTGCTGTGCATCGAGCACGATCTCGGGCTCGCGGAGCTGAGCGTGCGCACGCTGCCGGACGATGTGCAGTCGGCGGTGCTGATGGTCGAACTGCCCAATGAGGCGGGGCAGATCAGCAAGCGGCAGGTGCCGATGATCAAGTCACGCGATCTGGGCGGCTTTGACCGCTGGACTGCGCGGGTGATGACCGGGCGACCGGAGTTCAGCTACAGCTTCGGGCTGATCGATGGCGCAAACGAACTGGTAACGAAGGACTTTTCGGCGAAGCTGCTGCCGGACGCGCGGCTGGATCTGCCGTCGTGGGCGATGGGGGCGGTGTGGTACCAGATCTTCCCCGAGCGCTTCCGCAACGGGAACCCGCTGAACGACCCGCACGGACCGGGCGTCTTCATGATGAAGTGGGACGCGGACTGGTATAAGCCGGCGCCGGGCGAGGGTGAGGCGTGGAAGAAGGCGTGGCTGGAGCCGGGCGCGCCGATGCCGCGGCGCACGGGCGGCGAGATCTACAACTACATCTGGGATCGTCGCTACGGCGGCGATCTGCAGGGAATCGTCGAAAAGCTCGAAGATCTCAAGAAGCTGGGCGTCACGGCGCTGTACCTGAACCCGGTGTTCGAGGCGCAGTCGATGCACAAGTACGACGCGACGGACTTCCGTCACATCGACGACAACTTCGCGCAGCCCAAGGCGGCGGGGCGTGTCGCGCCGGATCCGTTCACGTTCAACGAGAGCGAGACCGAGGACCCGTCGAGCTGGGTGTGGTCGAAGGCGGACGAGTACTTCGTGAACGAGTTCCTGCCGGCGTGCAAGCGGGCGGGGATGAAGGTGGTGCTCGACGGCGTGTTCAACCACACCGGGCGGCCGTTCTACGCGTTCAAGGACATCGAGCAGTACGGCAGCAAGTCGCGCTACAAGGACTGGTTCTACGTCGAGTTCGACGAGGCCGGAAAGCTCAAGGCGTGGCAGAGCTGGGCCAACACCGGGGCGCTGCCGAAGTTCAAGCAGGAGGCCAACGGCGACCTCGTCGCCCCGGTGAAGAAGCACATCTTCGACATCACGACACGCTGGATGGACCCTAACGGCGACGGGAATCCGTCGGACGGGATCGACGGCTGGCGACTGGACGTGGCGCTTGATGTCGGCTTGCCCTTCTGGAAAGACTGGCGGGCGCACGTGAAGAAGATCAACCCGGACGCGGTGATCATCGCTGAGATCTGGGAAGACGCGGCACACGTGCTCACGGGCGATGCGTTCGATACGCAGATGAACTACCCCTTTGCGACCGCGGTCACCGACTGGCTGAGCGTGCGGCCGGGGATGACCTCCGACGAGCTGGGCCAGCGCCTGCGTGCGGCGTTCGGCGAGTCGGCACAGACGTGCCTGATTCACCAGAACCTGTTCTGCTCGCACGACACGGATCGATACGTCTCGATGTTGTGGAACCCCAACCGCGGCTACGACCAGCGCAACCGCCTGCAGGACGATGACGGTCAGGAGTACAACGCAGGGCGTCCGCCGAAGGACATCTACGACCTCTCGCTGCTGGGTGTCGCGATCCAGGCGACGTATCTCGGCGCGCCGATGATCTACTACGGCGACGAAGTGGGCATGTGGGGCGCGGACGATCCGACAAACCGCAAGCCGTACCCGTGGCCGGATCAGGGCCGCAACGCCAACAAGGACGACGAGCCGCTGCAGCAGGTGAAGAAGGCGTACATGGAGTGGTTCAACCTGCGGCAGGACCGCGAGGTCGGCCCGATCCTCCGCTACGGCAGCGTGCGCCACCTGGCGACAGGGGACGCCGGGGTGTTCGCCTTCACACGGGAACTCAACGGCCATCGCGTGGTGGTGGTGGTGAACCGCAACGACAAACCCTTCGACGCCGCCCCACTGCTGCCCGAGGGGACCAAGAAGACGCGCGTGCCGGGAGTCGATGCGAAGTGGTTCGCGATCGATCGGTAAGGCAGGCGGAAGAAGCCAATGACAAAAACAACACGGGGCTCCCGCTTGGGAGCCCCTGTTTCTTTGTGGAATGGGCAGAGCCGGACTTGAACAGTCCCCGAATTCCTCGGTGGATTTTGATGGTTCGAACTGCGGCGGCGCGCAAAGCGGCGCGCTGGCGGTGGATCCCGACCTGATGGCGGTCGCGACGGCCTGGCCCAACCTCCCTGCTACCGTGCGGGCGGGGATCATCGCCATGGTGCGGGCGTCAGGGGGTGAGGCGTGATGCGACCGCCCGGCTTCATCGCCTTGGGTTGGAAGGCCGCGCC
>JBGSZV010000245.1:0-5987 GCA_041750235.1 Phycisphaerales bacterium | reverse complement strand
CCCGGCAGCCGCGGTCGCGTCCTGCTCCACACTGAGCGCTGACGCGAGCGCCGATCCGGCGCGCGGATGGTCAAGGATGGAGATGAGCGAGGCGGCTTCCGCGCGGATGTTCGCGGATGGATCGTTCAGGCGACGGATCGCCGCATCACCGACGCGCGCATGGAGCGTTCGTGCGTTGAGCAGGGCGCGCTTGGCGAGATCGAAGCCCAGCAGGCACAACTCGGTCGAGTCCGACGCGATCAACTCGGTGATCAGCGCGGAGCGATCGGCGTCGGGCATCAGCGCGTGCAGGCGGCGGTACGCGTCCGTCAGGCGCCTCGCGAGGTCCGCAGCGCGGCGATCGCTCGCGGTGTTGGAATCGCCGAGTGAGTTCGTCAGCGATTCGTACCACTCGCGCGGGCTGAGTTGCACCGCCTGGGACCACCAGGTGAGCCACTCCTCGGCGGTTCCCTCCGGACGTCCCGTCTGGCGACGCAGGGTCGAGATCGCCAGCGCGACCAGCGCGGGGTCCTCCCCGGCACCCGGCTCGACCACACGGATGACGGCTCCGACGGCGTCGCGGGTCCGATACCGGCCCATCGCCGTCAAAATTATCCCGCGATCCGGTGTCGACCGAATCCACAGCAAGTCGGTCAGCGGGCTGAGAAGCTGGGGGGGTGGCGCGGGGCAGGTGGAAAGCCCGCTCACGACGGCCAATCGAGCACCGGGCGGGTCATCGCTTCGCACCGCCGCCACCAGCGCGTCGATCACTTGGGGGTCATTGATCCGGAGCAGCGCAGCCGCTGCGCTCGCCCTGCTTGGCGCATCGCTTTGTCTGTCAACGAGTTGCGCGAGCCTCGCCGAGATTTCCCCATCGCCCACGGATGTTGGGACGCTGTCGACACCAACGCTATCGCCACCGGATGGGGGCGTCGGATTGATCACTTGGGCGGAGGCGGGAAGCGCAATCATCGCCGTTGCCAGTGCGCGCCCGAGGTTCGATAAGCGGCGCTGCTGAGAAAGGGGGAGGTTGAGAATGCGCAAAGTCGGCAACTTCCGTCGCTGCGCCGCCGCGGGCGGATGTGCGCCATTCGCACAACTTCGCCGACAGGGCATCGGTGATTGCGGGCCGTTTCAGTATGATAGCCGTCAGGTAGCGAGGTGCACTCGCCCCCGTGTGTTGATCGAGCGGAGCTCGCATGAACGACTGGTTCGATGCAGAACAGCACGTTGAGCGGGCCCATGAGCTGTACGAAGCGGGCCGCTGGGACGAAGCCGAGACCGAGCTTCGCGAGGCGCTCGCGCTCAATCCGTATCGCGCGGAGTGGCACTTCAACCTCGGGCTGACCCTCGAGGCCGCCGGCCGCTGGGACCACGCGATCCGCGCCTTCCGCGATGCCCACGCCCTGGAACCGCGCGACTACCAGACCACGCTGCTCATCGGCGTGAACTCCCTCCGCATCGATCAGCCCACGCAGGCAATCGAGTGGCTCACCCACGCGCAGAACAACGACACAGCCCGGGCCGACCCGTTTGTCTACCGCATCGAGGCCTACGCCCGCCTCAATGACCACGACCAGGCCGAGCTGATGTTCTACCGGGCGCTCCAGCTCGAGGGCGATCAGGCGCTCGCGTACG
Organism: Phycisphaerales bacterium; assembly: GCA_041750235.1. GTDB lineage: Bacteria > Planctomycetota > Phycisphaerae > Phycisphaerales > UBA1924 > JBGSZV01. The sequence goes on along the minus strand of JBGSZV010000245.1, from coordinate 4,370 downwards.
CCAACATGGCCGAGAGCCTCATCGACCGCGGCCTCTACGACCGCGCGGTGTACTGTTTGCGCGAAGCCGCTTCGCTCGACCCCACGCTCGCCCGCATCCACGCTCGGCTGGGCCAGGCCTACGCCGAGACCGGACGCTACGAGCGTGCCCGCCAGCTCTTCCTCCGCGAGCTGCGCGACAACCCGGGCGACGTTGACACCCTCCTCGATCTCGGCTGCCTGCTCGTCCAGATGAACCGTCTCGCGGAAGCGGGCGAGAAGATGCGCCGGGTGCTCGAACTCGACAGTGACTGCGTTGATGCGCACTACTACCTCGCCGACCTCGCGGTCCGTCAGCAGCGCTTCAAGGACGCCATCGCCGGCTACCGCCTCGTGCTGCGCCTGGACCCCGGCTACCCGGAGGTACGGCGCCGGCTCGCCCGGTTGCTGATCGATGAGGACGAGGTCGGTCAGGCCCGTCGGCTGCTCCGCGCGGAACTGCTCGACTGGCGCCGCTCGCCCGCCAACCTGTTGCCCGACGATCTTGATGACCTGGGATGCCTGCTGCTCGATGTGCGCTTGCCCAAGGAGGCCGCACGCGTCTTCGCGGTCCTGACCGACAAGCGCCCGCAGGACGCCTCGGCGTGGCATCACCTCGGGCTTTCGATGCTGCAGGACGGCGACCGCGCCATCGGTGTCGCCGCGTGCAAGCGGGCCGTGCGGATCGACCCCAATCACGTTTCGGCGCTGCACAACCTCGCGCTCGCCCACCTGCAGGAACGCAAGTGGAGCCGGGCGCGGTCCTACGTGAAGCGGGCGCTCCGCGTGACGCCGGATGATCCGGCCCTCAAGCGGCTGCGTCTGACCCTGAAGCTCCAGCGGCTGGGGACGACCTTGCTCGCCGCGTGGCGCTTCGGCAGTCGCCGTCGCGCCTGATCAATCATGTGGCCAAGAGCCGCGCTGCTTCGTCCACATCCTTGTCGCCGCGTCCCGACAGATTCACCACAAGGTGCTCATCGGCGCGCATCGTGCCCGCCCGCACGATCGCCGCCGCGATCGCGTGCGACGTTTCGAGCGCCGGGAGGATCCCCTCGGTGCGCGCGAGATCGGTGAAGCCTCGGAGTGCTTCGCTGTCGGTGCAGGCGCTGTAGACGACGCGGCCCGCATCCTTCCAGTAGGAGTGCTCGGGGCCGACGCCGGGATAGTCGAGTCCCGCTGAGCACGAATGCACATCCGCGGTCTGACCCTCGGGGTTCTGGAGCACATAGCTCAGGGAGCCGTGCAGCACGCCCGGCGTGCCGAACGACAGCGGCGCGGCGTGATCGCCCGGCTTGTCCGATCGACCGCCCGCTTCGACACCGACGAGTTTCACCGCGGCATCATCCACGAAGGGATAGAAGATCCCGGCCGCATTCGAGCCGCCGCCGACGCACGCGACGACACAGTCCGGCAGTCGTCCCATGATTCGCAGGCACTGCTCACGGCACTCTTTGCCGATGACGCTCTGGAAATCGCGCACCATCATCGGGAAGGGGTGGGGGCCGACGACCGAGCCGATGCAATAGTGCGTGTGCTCGACGCTCGCCATCCAGTCGCGCATCGCCTCGTTGGTCGCGTCCTTGAGCGTGCGCGAGCCGGAATCGACTTCAACCACCTTCGCGCCCAGCAGCCGCATGCGGGTGACGTTCAGCCGTTGGCGGCGGACATCCTCCGAGCCCATGTAGACCTCGCACGTGAGCCCCAGGTGCGCAGCGGCGGTGGCGGTCGCCACGCCGTGCTGGCCCGCGCCGGTCTCCGCGATGATGCGCGGCTTGCCCATCCGCTTGGTCAGCAGTCCCTGGCCGATGGTGTTGTTGATCTTGTGCGCGCCGGTGTGCGCGAGGTCCTCGCGCTTGAGCCAGATGGTCGCGGCCTTGCCGGACTTGCTGCGTGAGGCCGCGAGTTCGGTGAGGCGCTTGGCCTGGTACAGCGGCGTGGGACGCCCGACGAGCGTCGCGAGCAGGTGATCGAGTTCCTGGCGGAACGCGGCATCCTTGCGGGCGCGGTCGTACTCGGCCTTGAGTTGCTCGAGCGCGGCGACGAGCGTCTCGGGGACGTAGGTCCCGCCGTAGACGCCGAAGCGGCCGGACGTATTGGGGACGGCAGAGAGGGTGGACATATGGTGCAAACAGTAGGTGGCTCACCGGGCGGAGGACGCCCAGCGTTATCGACCGTTTCCGGCCGCCGCTACACCTGCCTGCTCGTCCACGCGCAGCAGCAGCACCCCGCCCAGCGCAAAGGCGATCGTGAGCGAAAAGAGCGGGATCGAGGCCGCGAGCGACGACTGCGAGCCGCTGAGTTTCGTGATCAGCACAAAACCGATCAGACCGACCACCGCCGAGAACTTGTAGACCATCCCCCACACACCGAAGAACTCGCCGCCGCGGTCCTTGGGGGTGAACGCGCCGACGAGTGCACGGCTGCCGGTCCCGATGCCGCCGATTCCCAGACCGATGCCCGCGGCGACGAACCAGAATGTCCATACCGGCGCCTGCACGAGCTTGGCCGAGGCCATCGCGAGCGTGCTGAGGACCCAGATGGCGAGGAAGACCAGCAGCGTCTTTCGGTGACCAAGGCGGTCCTGGTAGCGAGCGGCGAAGATCGCGCCGATCCCGGCGGTCAGCGCGGTCACCAGCGCCATGAGTGTGAGTTGGCCGATGTGAAAGCCGAACTGATCGCCGATCGTCCCCAGAAAGTAGATGACCGTGTTGGTCCCCAGGCTGTAAATGAACGCCGCCAGGAAGAACCGGCGCAGCTCGCGGTACTTCGCCGACTCGCGCACCGATTGGCGGAGTTGCCGAAAGGCGTCCCCGATCGGATTGCGGCGCTGTTCGACCGGAAGCGGCGTTGCACGCTCTTTCAGCAGGAACACCGACGGCAGAATCCCGGCCACGAACCACAGCCCCGCGATCACGAAGATCCACCGCCACTCGTGCGGCTGGTCCATGTCGAAGATGTAGACCGCCACGGCGGTGACCCCGAGCAAGCCGATCGCGCCGATGTAGCTCATCGTCCAGCCGATGGCGGAGATGCGGCCCACGTTCTGCGGCGTCGAGAGTTCGGGCAGGAACGAACCCAGGAAGTTCTCCCCCAGGCCCACGAGCACCGAGGCCGTCACGTACAGCCCGAAGGCGACGGGGAGCGTGCCGGGCCCCAAAAGTGCCAACAGTGCGGTGCACGTGGCCGCGCCGAAGCCTGTGGCGATCAGGAGTCGTTTCTTCCACGCGCGGGCGTCCGCCAGAGCGCCGACCACCGGCGACAGAACGACGACGATGAGCATGGCCACGGCCGCCATCAGCCCCCAGGCCGTCTTTCCCGTGTCGGGGTTGGGGGCGATCACCTTGGCGACATAGATCGCAAAAAGGAGGGTGTTGATCAGCAGTTGGAAGGACTGGTTGGCGAGGTCGTACATCCCCCAGGCCCAGACTTCACGCCCGTTGGGAAGCGATTTGAAGGGGTTCAGGCTCATGCCGGGGGCCAGCGTAGCCGACGATGCGCCGGGCCGCCGCGATCGGGTTAGCATGATCTTGACCTATGAGTGATGTCCTGAGCGAAACCGCCCGCGTCTCTCCGCCCGCCCATGCCGCGACGCATGAACCGCGCGTTCACGTCCCGCCCTCGCCCGGCCACCACCACAGCTATTCCGAGCACCACCTTCCCAGCGCGACCGAGGAAGAGGCCCACGACTCGGCGATCGCCCGCCTCGCGGTCGAACGCGGCCTCGCGACGCCCGAGGAAGTCGAACGCTGCATTGCCAAGAAGACCCGCAAGAAGAGCAAGAAGCCCCTCTCGCGGTTACTGCTCGCCGAGAAGTTCATCACCGCAACGCAGCTCGACCGCCTGCACGCGCTCATCGAGGCCGAGGGCGCCCAGAAGAAAATCCCCGGCTACGCCCTGCTCGGAAAGCTCGGCGCGGGCTCGGCGGCGACGGTGTACCGCGCCCGCCAGATCAACCTCGACCGCATGGTCGCGATCAAGGTGCTGCCGCCGAAGGCGCTGTCGGATGAATCGAACATCGCCGCGTTCCGCGCCGAAGCGCGAGCGGCGGGACAGCTCAACCACCCAAACATCGTGCAGTGCTTCGATGTCGGACAGGCCGGTGATGTGCACTACATCGCCATGGAGTACGTCGAGGGACGGACCGTCCACGAGATCATCAAGGAGCACGGCCCGATCCCCGAGGCCGCCGCGCTTGAGATCGTCATCAGCGTCGCGGACGCGCTGAAGCACGCCCACGACCGCGGTTTCATCCACCGCGATGTGAAGCCCAAGAACATCATCCTCACCGGCACGGTCAATCCCATTCTGGCGTCGGGCCGTCTGGACCTGGCCCACTGCATCGCCAAGCTCGCC
>JBGSZV010000244.1:0-7999 GCA_041750235.1 Phycisphaerales bacterium | reverse complement strand
CGCGCCGAGGGGCGCGGGGCTGAGCGGACGGGCGGTGAGATCGCGGAGGGGCAGGCCGTGGTCGATGGGTTGGCCGAGGGCGTTGATGACGCGCCCGAGCATGGCGCGGCCGACGGGGATGGTGGGCGAAGATTCGCGGGTGACGACGTGGTCGCCGGAGCGGATGCCGGAGGTCTGGCCGAGCATCATGACAATGGCCTGACGCCCATCGAACCCGACAACTTCGCCGGGTCGGTGGGTGTGGCCGGTGTGGACATCGACGATGGTGCCGACGCGTGCGGGGAGGTCGTCAACCATCAACGTGAGGCCGCGGAGCGCGGCGACGGTTCCGGTGACCTGCACGGGATCGAAGGCGGAGACGCGTGCGATGACTGGAGCGAGGAAGGTCACGACGATTCCCCGGGGAGGAGCGCGGCGACGATGCGGTCGAGCTGGGCGGTGATGGAGGCGTCGATGTCGCCCTTGTCGGAACGGATGTGACAGGAACCGCGGGCGAGGGTGTCGTCGGTGGTGATCTCGCAGTGCGCGCCGGCGGCGAAGCGTTTAGCCAAAGCGGGGAGGACTTCTTCGGCCAGAGGCTTGTCGTCGGGGTGAATGGATACGACGAGGCGGGTCGGCGCGATGACGAGGCGGATGGCGGCGTCGAGCTGGTCCTTGACGATGTCGGGGTTGAGTTCGATGGCGCGCTTGGTGATGCGCGCCGCGATCATGGTGGCGAGGCGGAGAAGATCGGTGCGGGCGTCGGAGAGGAGTTCTTCGCGCTGGGCGTCGAAGCGCGTGAGCGCGGCTTCCCAGGACTTGGCGAGGGCGTCGGTGGCGGCGCGGGTTTGCGCGATGGCTTCGGCGCGGCCCTTCTCGCGGCCTTCGGCGAGGCTGTCGGCAAGGCCTTTCTCGTGTCCCTGACGCCGTCCTTCTTCGTGCGCGCCGGTGATGAGGCGGTCGCGCTCCTTGCGTGCTTCTTCGATGGTGGCCAGAGCGCGGCGGTCGGCTTCGAGCGCCAGGGCTTCGGCCTGGCGCTGGAGGTCTCCAAGATCGAGGACCATGGCCTTGCGGGGGAGTACGTCGGATTGGGCGCTTCTGATCAGGGCCATGGAAGACATTCACCACGGAGAACACAGAGGACACAGAGGACACAGAGAGATTCAGAAGACACAATCAGGAATCAGGATGCAGAGCCAATTGCTCACACGATCATTTCTTCCTGGCCGCCGCGGCCGGCGATGATGATCTCGCCGGCTTCCTCGAGGCGGCGGACGATGTCGACGATGCGCTGCTGGGCCTGTTCGACGTCGCTGATGCGGACAGGGCCCATGAACTCCATGTCTTCCTTGATGAGTGAGGCGGCGCGTTCGGACATGTTGGAGAAGATCTTTTCCTTGAGATCCGGCGAGGCGGTCTTGAGGGCGAGGGCGAGTTCGTCGTTGTCGACCTCGCGGAGGACGGCCTGGATGCCCTTGCCGTCGACCATCCTGACGTCTTCGAAGACGAACATGAGGCGACGGATCTCTTCGACGAGGTCGGGGTCTTCCGCTTCGAGGCCTTCCATGATGGCCTTCTCGGTCGCGCGGTCGGCGAGGTTCAGGATTTCGGCGACGGTCGGGACGCCGCCGGCCTTTTCCATGGACTGTGTGAGCATGGCGGAAAGGCGGCTCTCGAGGCCCTTCTCGACTTCGCGGATGACCTCGGGGTTGGTCTGCTCCATGTTGGCGATGCGCTTGATGACCTCGACCTGCTTTTGTGTCGGGAGGCCGACGAGGATTTCGGCGGCCTTGTGGTGCGGGAGGTGGCAGACGATCAGCGCGATGGTCTGCGGGTGCTCATCCTGGATGAAGGTGAGGAGGTTTTCGGATTCGGCTTTCTGGAGGAAGGAGAAGGGCGCCTTGGTGACGTGGGTCTGGATCTGGCCGAGGATTTTGTCCGCGACCTTGGGGTCCATGGCGTTCTTCAGGATTTCCTTGGCGTAGTCGAGCCCGCCTTCGGCCTGAAACTGGAAGCCAAGAGAGAGGCCGTAGAACTCTTCGATGACTTCGCGCCGGATCTTTTCGGGGACGCGGCCGAGGGATGCGAGTTCGCGGGTGACATCCTCGACGGCTTCCTGCTGCATGCTTTTCAAAATCTCGGCGGCGGCGGTGGCGTCGAGCGCGAGCAGGAGGATGGCGGACTTGGTGACGCCGGTGAGTTCGGCGATGCTGTCGGGGAGTTTGTCACCGGGTTTGCGTGGCATCGAGCGTGACCTTTACGGAATCAGACTTCGGTGACCCAGCGGCCGACGATGGCGGCGGCATCGACGGGGCGCGCCTTCACCATCTCGGCGACTTCTTCGAGCATGCGGCGGTGCTTGAGTTCATCGTCGCTGAGCTCGATGCCGGCGAGGGCGGACTCGGTTTCGACGGCTTCACCGACGAGGTCGGCGTCGGCCTGGTCGAGAGCGGGCGGGAGCCCGACGAGTTCGGCGGCGCTGGGGAGCTTCTCGGCCTTGGTGCCCTTGAAGGCGGTCATCATCACCATGCCCAGGGCGAGGACAGCGAGCGCGCCGAGGCCGACGGTCTTGATGAGGTCGCCCATCGCGATGGGCCCCGCGCCGGGGATGGAGAACATGCTGGCGGTGGCGGCGGCGCCGGAAGCGGCGGAGGTGTCGACGGGCATGGAGTAGATCATCGAGACTTCGGCTGTGCCGGCGGTGCCGCCTTCCTTGGTGGAGGTATCGAGCTGAAGTTCGACCTCGCGCTTGATGCGCGCGACTTCGGTGGTGCGGATGGGATCGAGGTCCTGGTCGGTGGGGTCCTTTGGCGCGGCGTCCGATGCGGCGGCATCGTCGGCGGGCTTCTGGCTGCGCCAGATCTTGACGAAGTAGTCGCGCGGGACGTTGATGACGGCGTTGATCTTGGTGGGGTATCCGCCGGGAGCATCGATCTGCTCCTTGTCCATGCCGACCTGGGCGGCGTATTCGTTGTCGGTCTGGGTTTCGTTGGAGCCGGCGGCGGGTCCGCTGTTCAAGGCGACATCGGCTCCGGTGTTGGAACGGACGCCGGGCTCGCCGCCGGTGGAGGGAGAAGTTTCGCGGCGTTCGGTGGTGGACTCGCGGGAGATGAGGTTCTCGGTGCCCTTGCCTTCGGGGAGAACCTTGGAGGATTCCTTGCGCTTCTGGCTGTTGTCGACCTGGGCGTGAACGGTGACGACGACGCCGGGGATGTAGGAAGAGAGCATGTCGTAGAGCTGCTGGCGCTTGCGCTCTTCGACGGCGACGACCAGTTCGAGGTAGCTGCCGATGGCGGTGGTGCCGTCTTCGGAGGCGCGGAGCTGGCGGTTGGTGACGGCGTCGATGACGCGGACGGTGTTGACGTTGAGCCCGGAGCGCGAGCCGGCGACGAGGTGGGCGATGGCGTCGACCATCTTCTGATTGAGGCCGTTGTCGGACCAGACTGTGACGCTGGCGGTGGGGTTGCGCGACGGGGAGCCGATGCCGGGGCGGGCCTGGGGGGCATCGATGATGACGCGGGCGCTTTTGACGCCGGACATCTTGGCGATGATCAGGCTGAGTTCATTCTGGACGGCGACGAGTTCCATCTGCGCGTTTTGCTGATGGTTCTTCATCCACGACTGCTTCTCGATGAGGCTGTCGAAGAGGAGCTTGGTGTCGGAGGGGAGCTTGCCTTCCTCGCCCATCTTGGCGAGAACGCCCTGACGCGAACCGGGAGCGACCATGACGGCGCCGGTTTCGGGGTCGGTCTTGTAGGGGATGCTGGAGGCCTGCAGGAAGGAGACGGCCTTGGACTGATCGTCTGCGGTGGCGCCGGGGAGGAGTTCGACGAGGGTCGGGCCGCTGGTGTACTGCTGGACGAGGAAGAGGGACATGACCATCACGACGACGAGGCTGCCGATGAGCAGCTTCTGGCTCGTGCTGAGCTTTGAGAGATGGGTTGAGATGGTGCGCAGAATGCGCTGAAGCTGTCCCATCGTGGCCTCCGTGCCTCGGTCGCGGCGTGATCCTCATGCCGTGCGCCGCGCGGGGTTTCCGCGGGGCGTACAGAGGATTCGGATGACGGCGTGTTCAGGCTTGACAATGGAGGAGGGAAGTGCGCGTGGTCGGCGGGAGTTGCGCGGTGGGGCGCAGGAAGTGCCGAGATGCCAAAGCGAAAAACGAAAAGCGAGAAGCGAAAATAGGACGCCTGAAAGACGTCTTCGCGTTTCAGAATGAATGGGGCAGACTGAGGCTTAGACGCGGATCTGCTTGATCTCTTCGTAGGCGTCCATGACCTTGTTGCGGACGGCCTGGAGCATCTTGAAGGCGGTGTCGGCCTTCTGGGTGGCCATCAAGACGGTTTCGAGATCGTTGCGCTGGCCGGTCTGGAGGTCTTCGATCGCGGTGGTGGCGTCCTGCTGGAGCTGGTTGGCGCTCTTGAGGTTGTCGAGGAGGACATCCTTGAACGAGACGCCGGGGGCCGTGGGGTTCTGGCCTTGCGCGGCGCTTCCCTGCTGGTTGGCGGGGTTGATGCGGGCGGTGTTGATGAGGCCGACGCGGTCGATCATGGGAAGCGTCCTGCGGCTTGCGACTTGGGGCCTGCGGTCTGATTCCGTTCAGTTATCCGCTGATGATACGCAAGGCCTGTGCCACCATTGCCTTTGACGCTTCGGCGGCGGCGACGTTGGCTTCGTAGGCGCGGGCGGCTTCCAGGAGGTTGATGTTCTCGATGACGGGGTCGACGTTGGGATACTCGACGTAACCGTCTTTGTCGGCGAAGGGGTGGCCGGGGTCGTGGACCTTCCGGAAGGGGGCCTGGTCTTCGAGGATCTGGCCGACGTGAGCACCGAGCTGGCGGCCCTCGGCGGTGTTGGCGCTGGGATCGCCTGGCATGAGGACGGCGATCTTGCGGCGGAAGGGGTTGTGATTGCCGTTGGCGTCGGCGACTGCATCGCGATTCGCCAGATTGGCGGCGATGGCGTCGATGCGGGTTCGCTGGGCGACCATGCCGCTGACCGAGATGTCCAGACCGCCGTACATGGTTCAGTCTCCGGGTGGTGGATCAGACGCGCTGGCTGATGGCGGCGTTGATGAGGGCGTAACGGGAGCGGAGGATCTCTGAGGCGACGCGATAGGCGCCGATGTTCTCGGCGAGGTCCTGCATGGAGCGTTCGAGGTCCTTGTTGCTCTTGTCGTGGTAGGTGATGCCGCGGCCGAGGGTCGAGGGTCTGAGGGAGATGCGGCCGGCGGCTTCCGAGACCTCGCGGGAGCTTTCGAGACGGAACTCGCGGTCGGCTCCGGAGCGCTGGCGCTTCACGGCGTCGGCGAGGGAACGCTGAAACCCATCGACGGAGACGTCGATGGGCTGGAAGCCGGGGGTGGTGATGTTGGCGATGTTGTGCTGGATCAACTCGTGGCGCCGCGCCGCGAACTGCATGGAGCGTTCGAGGAGCGGGATCGCTTCGTCGTTGAAGAGCTGATTGATCATCGCTGCGCCAACTCCGGCTCAAACCGCGTGCCAGCGCAGGGTGTGCGCCGGCGCGTGATCAGAGCGTTTCGGGGACGACGCGCATCTGCTTCCACTTCTTGAGCTTGAGGCCGAGGGTGCGGACGCCGATGCCGAGGGCCTTGGCGGTCTTCTGCCGGTGGCCGTTGAACTTGTGGAGCGTCTCGACGATGACCTCGCGTTCGATGTCGGCGAGCGGACGGGGTTCGTCGCCGAGGATGCGGAAGGGGCGGCCGCCGTGGCCGTTGAGCCCCCCACCGACGGCGATGGGCCGCGAGGCGATCCCGAGGATGCGGTCGTCGGTCGTAACGTCGCTGCCGCCGAGCCAGTTGCGGATGAGGTCGGCGCCGATGACGTCACCGGAGCAGAGAACGACGGCGCGCTCGCAGAGGTTCTGGAGCTCGCGGACGTTGCCGGGCCAGTCGTAGCTCATGAGGAGCTCCATGGCCTCGGGGGAGAAGCGGTTGGCGGTGCGGCCTTCGCGCTCGGCGACGGTCTTGACGAAGTGCGGCGCGAGGAGGGAGACATCCTCGATACGGGCGCGGAGGGGCGGGAGCTGGAGGGGCAGGACGTTCAGGCGGAAGAAGAGGTCCTGACGGAAGGTGCCGCGGGCGACTTCGGATGAGAGGTCGCGGTTGGTGGTCGCGATGACGCGGACATCAACGCCGATGCTGGTGCTGGAGCCGACGCGCTCGAAGTTGCGTTCCTGGAGGACGCGGAGGAGCTTGGCCTGGATCTGCGGACGGACCTCGCTGATTTCATCGAGGAGGAGCGTGCCGCGGTGGGCGAGTTCGAAGCGTCCCTTGCGGAGGCGCTCGGCGCCGGTGAAGGAGCCGCGTTCGTGGCCGAAGAGTTCGCTCTCGAGGAGCGACTCACTCATGGCGGCGCAGTTGACGCCGAGGAAGGGTTCGGCGTTGCGGGGGCTCATGTCGTGGATGGCGCGGGCGACGACTTCCTTGCCGGTGCCGCTCTCGCCGGAGATGAGGATCGTGCCGTGGGAAGCGGCGACGGCGCGGAGCTTTTCCTTGAGGGCGCGGATGGCGGGCGAGTTGCCGATGATTCGATCGGCGCCGCGGAGGCCATTGGAGGTGGCGTCCTGCTGGGAGATGGGATTGAAGGCGGTGAGGCGGAGCAGGACGTTCTCGCGCTTGAGCTTGGCGTGCTCGAGGGCTCGCTTGACGGCGACAAGGAGTTCGTCGCCCTCGAAGGGCTTGGTGATGTAGTCAAAGGCGCCGATCTTCATGGCCTTGACGGCGGTCTCGATGGTGCCGAAGGCGGTCATGAGGACGATGGGGAGTTCGTCGTCGACCTGGCGGATCTTCTCGATGAGTTCGAGCCCGGTCATGCCGGGCATCTTGAGATCGGTCACGACGCAGTCGGGGCGCCGGGACGAAATGGTGGCGAGGGCCGACTGGGCGTCGGCGGCGCCGATGACCGTGAAACCGGCCCGCTGAAGGGTGACCGCGACGCTGTCGCGCAGCATTTCCTTGTCGTCAACTACCAGCACCGTGCTCATTGGGCCTGACCCTCCGTGATCTCTCCTGCAGCTCCACCGGCGTTCGCGCCGGGGAAGAGCAGCTCGACGCAGGCGCCGCCGGGAGCGGCGACGACTGGTGAGTGGTTGTGAATTGCGGGACTGCTATTCCTGATCGTCACGCGCCCGGCGTGTGCATCCATGATTCGATGCACAATCGCAAGGCCGAGACCGGTACCGGTCTCGCGCGTGGTGAAGAACGGGTTAAAGATGCGGTGCATCACGTCCTGCGGGACGCCCGGGCCGTTGTCCTGAATGATGAGGGCGACCATGGATCGGCGGTCGCCCTCAGCGGAGAGGATGCGGCGCGAAGCGGCGTCGAAGACCAGACGCGGCGCGGGGACGTTGTGCTCGGCCATCGCTTCGACGGCGTTGCGGATGATGTTGACGAGGGCCTGATGGGTGAGGTTGGCGTCGCACCAGACGACGTCGGACTCGGAATCGCGACGCTCGATGGTAAGTGCGGGGGTGATGCAGCCGCGGCAGGATTCGATTGCTTCATCAAAGAGTGATGAGACGCTGAGGCACGCGGGGCTGATGCGGATCTGGCGGGAGAAGGCGAGGACATCGCCGACGACGGCGTTGAGGCGGTCAACGGCGACGGCAATCTTGCGGGCAATGGCGCACTCAGCGGGGCGATCGGCGAGGTCGGTGATGAGCACGGAGGCGTAGAGCTTCATGGAGCCCAGGGGGTTACGTACCTCGTGGGCGATACCGGCGGCCATTTCGCCGAGGGAGGCGAGGCGGTTGGCGCGTTCGAGCTGCTGCTTGGTGTCGCCGAGTTCGGTTTCGAGGCGGCGGACTTCGGACTGCAGCGACTCGTGGGCGCGCTGCAGGCCGGCGGCGGCTTCGTTGAAGGCAGAGACGAGTTCGGCGAGTTCGAGCGCGGACATCGAGGCCAGGGGCGGCTCGATGCGGGCGCGGCGCGGTGTTTCGAGTGTCTGGGTGCTCATCCGGTGCGATCCTGGAATCGCGGCGGTGTGTAGGACGGCGCGGG
>JBGSZV010000243.1:0-6780 GCA_041750235.1 Phycisphaerales bacterium | reverse complement strand
GCGGGTGGTGCGGGTGGCGCACCTGACGGACTTCCATGTGCAACCCGAGCGCGCCGGGGCGGAGGGGATGGCGGCGTGCCTGCGGCACTGCATGGCGTTGAAGGATCGGCCGTCGATGGTGGTGACGGGCGGCGACCTGATCATGGACGCGTTTGACCAGGATGCGGCACGGACGAAGCTGCAGTGGGACATCTTCACGCGGGCGATGAAGGATGAGTGCGGCGTGCCGGTGCATCACACGCTGGGCAATCACGACATCTGGGGCTGGAACAAAGACAAGAGCAAGACGACCGGGAGCGAGCCGGGGTGGGGCAAGCAGTGGGCGCTGGACACGCTGGGGATGGAGCGGGCGTACTACGCGACGGATGCCGGGCTGTGGCGCGTGATTGTGCTCGACAGCGTGCAGACGCACCCCAACGGATATGTCGGCGGGATTGATGCCGAGCAGCTCGCGTGGCTGGACGGCGAACTGGCGGCGCACGCGGGACGGCCGGTGCTGGTGGTGACACACATCGCGGTGTTTGCCCCCAGCGCCGCGATCTACAACAACAAGCTCGAGAACGGCAACCGGGTGATTTATTCGTCGCTGATGATGGCCAATGCGCACGAGGTGGCGGGGCTATTCAAGAAGCACGGCAACGTGAAGCTGTGCCTGCAGGGGCACATGCATCGCAACGACCGCGCGGAGCTGGAGGGCACGACCTACATCACCAGCGGCGCGGTGTGCGGGGCGTGGTGGAAGGGGCCGGAAGGCCAGTGCACCGAGGGGTACGGCGTCGTGGATCTCTACGACGACGGGAGCTTTGTGCATGGGTATGAGACGTATGGGTGGGTCGCGAGAGAGTCTTGAGTCTTGAGTCTTGGGTCTTGAGTCTTGGGGTGGGAGAGTTGCATGGATCGGGCGCGGTATTCGTTCATTGCGCATCAGGGACTGGTGTATTGCAACCCGATCGGGTCGGCGCGCATGGATCGCGTGGTTGCCGTGACGTCGCTTTCGCGCGGGCTGCGGGTGCTGGATGTCGGCGCGGGGACCGGCGAGTTGTTGATACGGCTGATCGAGCGGCACGGTGTATTGGGCGTCGGGGTGGAGCGCGAGGCGATCTTTGCGGAGGAAATGAGACGGGCCGCGCTGGCGCGGGTCGAGACATCGATGCTGGAGGTCGTCGAGAGCGATGCGAAGGCGTTCGTGCGCGAGGCGACGCCGGGGTCGTTTGATGCCGCGTTCTGCATCGGCGCGAGCCATGCGCTGGGCGATTACACGATGACGCTGCGGACGCTGTCGCGGCTGGTGAAGCCGGGCGGGCACGTCGTGATGGGCGAGGGGTACTGGAAGAGGCCGCCGGATGCGGAGTACCTCGCTTCGTTCGGCGGCACGGCGGAGGAAATGTCAACGCACGCCGCGAATGTCGAGGAGGGGGTCGCGATGGGGCTCATTCCGCTCTACGCGACGACGGCGTCGCAGGATGAGTGGGACGAGTACGAGTGGACCTATTCGGCGAACATCGAGAAGCACCTGCTGGCGCACCCGGATGATCCGGAGGCGGACCAGATGAGGGAACGATGCCGTGCGTGGCGGTCGGGGTATCTGCGGTGGGGCCGGGAGACGATGGGGTTTGGGGTGTATGTGTTTGGGCGACCGTAGATAGGTGGCGCCGGGAGCAGACACGCGGGGATACTGAACGACTGCCGCGATCCCCCGATGACCGATCAAGAGTCTCTCACAAACCAGAGAGGGGAAAATCTTCTCTTCGCACCTCAATGCCCGCAGGAATCATGACTCGGCGCTTACGCTATATGACTAAGGCGCAGGACTACCTGGGCCGGCAAGCTGGCGGACTCAAGGCGACGGAGCGTGCTGGGGGCAAAGGAACTGGACATTGACTCCGGCGGCACTCAAAGCTGCATGGTGATTCCACCAATCAGAGTCAACTGCGTTAAGAATTGCAGGATTCTCTCCGCTGGCCAACGCGACTGCCACAAACTTCTGATCGCTCCTGTCAAACGTGGCAAGGTTCGGCTGATCGGGAAACTCGTCATATCGCCGCCACCCGGCGTCGGTCCTCAGCGTGATCGTGACTAGACGCACACTTGCTGGAATCGCCTGATGGTCGTGCACCCACTTGACAAACGCATGTCCAGCGCCAGGCTGGCCGGTGTACCCGAGATTGTTGGTGTACTCGCGAAGCATGAATCCCTTGTCGTCGACAAGCAAGCCGCCCAACTGTCGTACCGAGAGCAGACGCTCGATACACGCGTTGACGCACCTTTCATCCGCCTCGGGAGTGAGACGCGACGCAACCATGGCTACGTTCGTATCGACGACAACAGCCATTTACTCCTCCGCGATGCCCTTGCGCTTCATGACGGCCGCCTGCATTGCGGCAATATCGCCCATGGGATCGCCGAAGAAGTCTTGGGGCCAAGTCAAGAAGTTACCGTACGTGTCGAGTTCCAGTGGCACCAGTTTGCCCTTCCCGTCCTCGATGTCGCAGAAATAGATTGCAGCTTGCGTCTCGTCGATCTCCTGCGCTTCGGCCACGCGTCGCTGCAGTCGGCGCAGAAAGTCCTCGCTGTGACTCTCCACGATAATCTGGACTTTGCGCACCTTCATGGCGTCGATAAAGACATCTGCGAGCCCGCGTTGCACGCTCGGGTGCAAGTGGATCTCGGGTTGCTCAAAGAGAATCGTGGAGCCCTCCGGTGCGTAGTAGCACAGCACCAGCACGGGCAGCACCTGTGACACGCCAAAGCCGACGTCGGTGATGAGCACTTCGGACGAGCCCGGTGATCGCCGGACGTGGACCCTGTAGAGGTTTGTCCCCTTCTTGATCTCCTCAACTCGAAACTCTTCAATAAGTCTCAGCTCCTTGAGCCAGTGGGCAACGTACTTCTCAAGTGAGTACTTGGGCTTCCCCTTACCCCGCGAAATTTTTTCACCTCGCTCCCGAGCCGCGAGAATTGCTGCGACTGCGTACTCGCCTCTACGTCCCATGTCAGCCGGGTCGCCACCTGCCCATGTGTACTCACGCTTGGGATAGTCTCGTAGAGGTCCGAGGTAGTAGACGCCGCGAAGCATTTTTTCAAAGGCCAGTTCAAGCTCGGAGAGAAATCCGGCGTTCTGATGGTAAGTACGCACCTCGTCAGCGAAGCCATAGAACTTCACCGGACCCGGAATCGGCCATTTGCGGCCTTCTGCACGCTTGAACTTGAATGTGTAGTGATTCGTGGAGAGTTGGTAGCCCTCCTTGGAATTGTTCTTGGCAAGGCTAAAGGTCGTCTCCCCAAGCCCATAGTTCATTTCGGAAACCGTTAGTTTGCCACCACCATTGGCGACGATGCGCGAAGAAAATGAGAGTTTGTCAGACTGGCACAGCGATGTGTTCTCAGTGTCCGGATCCTTGAGATCGAGCGGCTGGGGCGTTGTCCATTCCACACCGATCGCGAACTCCGGAAGCTCCGAGTGCGAGTGCGAAACATCTGAAATAGTTCCAAGATTTACCGGCGACTTATCGTCGCCCAGATGGAGCACCACGCTCCGGTCAGAACTGTCCGCCGTCTGCTTGAGCATCAGCAGGAACTGCAGGATACTCGACTTGCCCGACGAGTTAGTCCCGAACAGCGCCGTAATAGGCGCGAGCCGCATTTTGTCGATGCTCTGCCATGCCTTGAAGTTGGTCAGACTCAGCGAGGTCAGCATGCAAACACACCTTCCATGCAAGGCCGGACCGGCGAACGACCGGATCCAAACAGTTGGCATCATAGGGAATGGGGGCTACTGCATCTGACACCCCCCCCGCCGGGAATCAGTCAAATCAGCCAAACTGCTCGGCGGACGAGGCTCGCACTACAGACGACAAGCAACGTGCGATGCACATCGTCCTTGTCCTACGCCCCCGGCACCGGCATCTTGAACTCCCTCAGAATCCCATCAATCTTCGCCGCCTTCTCTTCCAGCGGTTCGAAGGGCGAAAGCGCGTTGTAGCGCACCTTGCCTTCGGGGTCGAAGATCGTCACGTGGGGGATGCCGACGACGCCGTAGTCGGTGTTGTGGGCGGGCTGGCTGGTGAAGACGATGGGCCACGTGAGGTCCTTGCGCTTGATGAACTCGGGCATCAGGGAGCGCTCTTTGTCGGGGTCGTTCTTTGTGTCGATCGGGCCGTCGGGGCCGATGTGGCGGCCCTGGAGGCTGGTGACGCCGAGCACCACGACGGGGTAGCCCTCATAGTGGGACGTGAGCTTACGAACGTTGGGGAAACTGGCGTTGCAGGGGGGGCACCAGGTGGCCCAGAAGTCGATGACGACGACTTTGCCCTTGAGGTCGTCCCAGGACTTGATCTTCTCGTCGCTGGACCAGTCGATGGTGAGGGGCGCGGCCTGGGAGCCGACGATCGGGCCTTGCATCGAGCGGCTTTCGAGCAGGTTGATCAGGCGGTCCCAGCGGACCTTGGTCTTCTCATCCGCCGACTCGCGGCCGGAGTAGGCGAGCTTGGTGAGGCGGGTGCGGAGGTTGATGAGGTCTTCGGCGTAGGGCGCGCCGGCTTCGGCCATCGCACGGCAGATGGCGGCGCTGGCGGCGACGATATCGCGCGAGGCGCCTTCGACGAGGATGCCGTTGAGAGTGCGGATCTCGGGTCGGAGGTCTTCGAGGAGGGCGCGGTTTTCGAGGACACCTTCGGCGACGGACCACATGAAGGAAGGAGCCGCGTCGTTTTCGACGCCGAGGAAGGTGCCGAAGGAGGGGTGTCGCATGACGCGGGCCGCGACGGCGGCACGGGAGTTGGGGGCCGGGTAGTCGGGCGCGGCGAGTTCGGCGGCAAGGGCGGCGGCACGAACGCCGTCGAGGTCTTTCTCGCCAGAGAGCGCGGCGAGGCGCGTGAGGACGGCGGCGCGGTGTGAGGAGGCGCTGAGGGGGGTTGCGATCTGGGTGAGCTGCGCGGTGTTGAGATCCGCGATGGCGATGCCCTTGAGGAGTTCATCGGCCTTGGCGCGAGCGGCGTCGTCGGTGGTTTCGCCGGCGGTCTTCTTCCACTCGTTGAACTGCGTGGTCATGCCGGCGAGGGTTTCCTCGGTGGGCGGGTCCGCGAGGGAGAGGGGCGAGACGGCGGAGAAGGCGAGGGCGAGCAGGGCGGCACGGATGATCGAATGCGGCGCGGGCATGGTCGTCTCCTTCGGAGGGGTCGGTTGAAGGGGAGTTTATGCCCACAGCGATGGGATTCGGCGGGGATTCCCCGAGGGAGGCGGAATCGCGGGGTCGAACCTAGAATCTTCGCATGTGCGCCGGGCGAAGGCTTTGGCGTGCCGCAGGGAGCGTAGCTCAGTCGGTAGAGCAACGGCCTTTTAAGCCGCAGGTCCTGGGTTCGAGTCCCAGCGCTCCCATTTCCAAGCAGCGGATGACCCGTGACCACTTGCCTTCCCAAGGGCGGGAGTCACGGCGTGGGCACGAGCTCAGAACTGAGAAGAGATGGGTCCGGTGGACCGCGCTCGACGGCTGGTCAGGCGGGCGAACCGAAGGCGGGCGGGTGCGCGTGCGGCTTTTCGGTTGGTCCCACGACTCGATGCAGCACGTTGAGACGGAACTGCGACCAGATCAACGCGACGCACAGCAGCGTGAGGGGAAGGAACCAGAAGGTGACGGTGTGACGAGCCGCGGGCGCGAGCTGGCTGGCGGCGGGGTGGATGTCGGGGAGCAGTTTCACCGAGAGGTAGACCAGGGGCACATCAAGGAATGAGACAATCGCGTAGATCGCGCACACCATTGCGCGGCGTTGCGGCGACGCGATGGTCGGGCGGATGCAGAGGTAGGCGACATAGAGGATCCAGAGCGCGAGACTGAAGGTGAGTCGCGGGCTCCAGCTCCACCATTGACCCCAGGCGCTGTGGGCCCAGAGCATGCCGGTGAGCAGGACGGCGGTGCAGTAGATCACGGTGACGCGTGCCGCGGCCTCCGCGAGATCGTCCCAGAGTGGGCGACGTTGCCAGATGTAGGCGATGCTCGCGAGGCAGACCACGGTCGAGGCGAAGAAGGTGTTCATCGCGGCGGGCAGGTGGAGGTGAAAGACTTTCTGCACCGGCCCCATGGTGGTATTGATCGGCGCGTAGAAGATGCTCAGGGCGACGCCCACGCCGACGAGCACCAGGGTCGTGAGCCAGAAAGTCGCTGGAACCCGGCGGGGCGCGCTTTCCATGATCCACCTCGAAGGTTTCACGAGGAACCGATCTCCGTTCCCGTTGAAGATGCGCGGCGCGCTCGGGCGCGGTGCACGAGAAGCAGAACACCGACGAGCACGCTGACCCCGATGCCGACTGCGGCGATCTGCAAGGTGGAGAGGGAGTCGTCCGTTTTTGCGGGCGCGACGGGAGCGGCGGGGTCGGGCAGCGGACGCGTCAATGAGATGCCAAAGAGAACGCCCTTCTCGACGTTTGCGGCCTGAAAGACGCGGACGCCGGGCATGCCCTTGGTTGCGTCGGGCGGCGCGGCTTCGACGCCGGAGAGTTCGATGTCGCTGGCATCATCCGGGGCGAGAACGAGCGCATGGTCGCAACGGCCGCGTGCGCCGAAGTGGAGATCGGCCTTGCCGTCGCTCGCCGGGACGAGGTAGGAGAAACGGTAGGTGGCGCGCCCCGGCATGAGCGGCATCTGCACGGTGAGTTCGCGGTTGGCGAAGGTGGTGCAGCACCAGCCGTGGAATCCGGCGGTGAGCTGGACATCGCGGGCCTGCGCGGGGAGGAGCATGCCGACCACGGGGCGACGGCCCTGGGCGTCCGTGGGCCCGCCGAGCC
>JBGSZV010000242.1:0-7656 GCA_041750235.1 Phycisphaerales bacterium | reverse complement strand
GGCGATGGCGTGATCGGCGCCCGAAGGACGAGAGGCGCGGAGGGCGCCGGTGGCCATGGCGCGGGCAACGGGCTCGCTGACGGCGCCGTGCTGCGCCAGCAGTTCCGGGGGAACGTTGACCTCGTTGCGCTTCAACTCATTGGCGTAGGTGATCCAGCCGCCGAGGAAGACATCGGACGAGCCGGAGACAGCGGTGATGAGCGAGCCGAGGAGGCCGCCGGTGCAGGATTCGACGACGACGAGCTTCTCGCGGCGGGAGCGGAGGAGTTCGAGGACGGCGGCTGGAAGGGTCTGATCGCCGGCGGCAAAGCAAAACGGGTCCATGAGCGCGCGGATGCGCGGCTCTAGGTCGCGGACGGCGAGCTCGCCGGCGTCGCGAGAACCTTCATAACGGATGCGGCAACTGACGATACCGCCCGAGGCGGTGGTGCCGACGACCGGATTGGCGTCGCGCTTCATCAGGTCGCCGAGGCGTCGCGCGACCTCAGACTCGGGGAGGCCCATGGTGTGGAGCACGAGCGTAGTGATCGCGCGGCCGTGCGGCGGGTGCAGCGCCGGGACAACGCTGCGCTCGAACATTGGGATGAGTTCATTGGGAGGGCCTGGCAGGGCGAAAAGGGAACACATGGTTTGAGAGAGATGCAGTTCGGCGGCGATGCCGAGCGCGGTTCCGACGGGGTTGTCGATGAGCGTAGCGCTCGCCGGACGGTTTGCCTGGATGAGCTGGGAAGGGTTGAGCGCGCGGCCGCGGGAGCGGGCGATCTTTTCGAGGTGGGCGACACCGACAGGGTCTTCGACGAGGGGCTCGTTCATCACCTGCGCGAGGGCCTGGCGGGTGAGATCGTCGGCGGTGGGCCCGAGACCGCCGGTGATGATGATGACATCGACGCGCTGCGCGAGGCGCGTCATGGTGTCGGCGAGTGCCGTTTGATCGTCGCCGAGGGTGATGTGCTCGACGACCCGAATGCCAAGCGCGGTGAGCCGCTCGCTGAGCCACTTGCTGTTGGTGTCGAGGGTCTGGCCCAGGACGAGTTCATCGCCGGAGGAGATGATCGCGGCAGTGGCGTGGGTGGTGGGCATGCGCGGAGAAGCGTACGCGGAGATCAGCCGTCGGCCTGCATGCTCTCGGGAGTGAGCTCGCCGACACGGCGCATGGCGACGGTATTGGCACCGCCGGGCTTGTCGAACGGCATGCCGGCGAGGAGCACCATGATGTCGCCGCGGCTCGCCCAACCTTCTTCGAGCGCCATGCGGTCGAGCATCTGGCCGAACTCAAAGCGGTGCAGCGGGAAGCGGTCGCGCTTGAATGGTACTACCGCGTAATACAGCGTCATCCGGCGCACGGCACGCGTGTCGGTGCTGAAGGCGAGGATCGGGACTCGGAAGCCGTTGCGGCTGAGGGTCTGCGCGGTGCCGCCGCTCTGGGACCAGACGGCAACGACGGCGGCGTTGGTGTCGCGGGCCATGGTCCAGGCGCCGTGGGCAAGGGCGGGGACGAGAGCCCGCTGTTCCTGCAGGAGAGCGGGCGGCTGAGGCTCGAAGGGCTGGCGGCGGATGTAGTCCTCGGTGGCCAGCGCGACGCGGCGCATGGTGTCGACGGCAAGGGAGGGGTACTTTCCGACCGCGGTCTCACCCGAGAGCATCACCGCATCGGCGCCGTCGAGGATGGCATTGGCGACGTCGCTGACCTCGGCGCGAGTGGCGCTCGCATGCTCGATCATGGATTCGAGCATCTGCGTCGCGACGATGCACGGCTTGCCGTAGTCGTGCGAGCGGTTCACGAGGAGCTTCTGAATCACGGGAACCTGGGCAAGATCGAGTTCAACGCCGAGATCGCCGCGCGCGACCATGATGCCGAAGGCATGCTGCAGGATCTCGTCGATGTTCGCGACCGCGTGGGGTGTTTCGATCTTGGCGATGATCGGGATGGGCGTGACGGGGTCGGTGGCGCCGGGGATTTCGGCATCGACCATCGACTCGATCAGTTCCTTGACGTCATCGCCACGGCGGACGAAGGAGAGCGCGAGGTAGTCGAGCTGGTGCTCGAGCGCCCACATGACGCACTCCCAGTCGCGCTCGGTCACGGCGGGAACAGAAGTTTCGGTGTCGGGAAGATTGAGCCCCTTGCCGGTCGTGACGAGACCGCCGACGAGCACCTTGCACAAGACGCGTTTGCCGTCGGTCTCGACGGCGAGCATGCGGACCGCACCATCATTGATGAGCACGCGATGGCCGCCCTGGACCTCGTGCGCGAGTTCAGGATAGCCGCAGGCGAGGATCGGGAAGTCGCCGTTGGCGCCGGCGGGGGAAGATTCGCGCGCGGTGGTGGAGACCCAGACATCCTGGCCGGGTTCGAGGGTGATGCCGGGCGCGGGGACCTTACCGACGCGGATCTTGGGCCCCGGCAGATCGCCTAGTACGCCGAGCGGGATGTTCATCTCCTGCTCGACGGCACGCACCGCGGCGAGGCGGCGCGCGTGGTCCTCGAAGGTGCCATGGGAGAAGTTGAGACGGAAGATGTGCGAGCCGGCTTCGACGATTCTGCGGAGAATCTTCGGATCTTCGGAAGCCGGGCCGAGGGTGGCGAGGATCTTGGTGAGCGGGGCGCGTGGATTGGTGGCGTCGGACATTACTGGTTCCCGGATACGCGAGCGATGCGGACGATCTCGCGGTAGTTCTTTCGGAAGAACTCGGTGTATGCGATGCGGACGTCGTTCATGCGCCCGCCCTTCTCGGCTTCTCTCCAGTCGGCACGGATCGCTTTGTAATTGGCCTCGCTGAAGATGAGCTGCTCGGTCGTGGTTGTGCCGTCGGCGTTCTTCTTCGTGAGTGTGTGCTCTGGCCAGGCATAGAAGAGCGCCCTCATCCGGGCCATGTTCTCCGCGGATGCGCCGTTCTTTTCGGCCTCGTGCATCGCGTCCCAAGCGGCGCGGATGTCGTGATGGATGTCGATGGCGAAGGCGCCCATCATGGGCTTGACAGCGCTGCGCCAGTTGCGGCTGGGCGTCGTGGAGGCGAGTTTGAAGGGGTCGACCTTGTCCACGAATCGATCGATGTTGGCTTCGATGAAGTCCCGGCGCACCGGCATGCGGCGGAGTTCGTAGTTCACAGGGCCGAGGGTGTCGCCTGCCGAGCGCGTCGGGAACTGCCAGAGGGCCTGACCCTGGTCGCTCAGGACAAAGCGGACAAAGCGGCGTGCGAGTTCGGGATTGGGTCCGCCGCGGAGAATCGTGATGGGGTCGGCGTCGATGAAGGTGGTGCCGATGGGGTCGATGTAGCCGACGCGCGAGGTCTCTGGCGTTTCGCCGGGGCGCATGACCGCCTGGGACTGGTAGCGGCCGTAGTAGTCGATGGAGAGCCCCGCCGCGGCTTCGCCAGCGCTGACATCAAGCGGGATCTTGGGCGAGCTGTTGGCGAACGAGCGGGCGTTCGCGCACATGTCGCGGAGGATGCGCCAGCCTTCGTCCCAGCCGAAGTTGTCGAGGATGGAGTTGAAGGAGGTTTCCACGGACCCGGACGCGCGCGGGTCGGCGAGGGCGAGCCAGCCGGAATAGCGGGGGTCGCAGAGGTCGGGCCAGTTGGCGGGTTCGGGAAGGCCCAGGCGTTTGAGGGCGTCGCGGTTGTACACGATGCCGAAGCCGGAGAGCGCCGAACCGATCCAGTTCTGGCCCGGGACATTCTTCGCGGGATCGCCGGGCTCGTAGAGATAGCCGGCGCCGATGATGTTGTCGCCGAACCACTCTTTGATTTCGGCATCCGTGAAGCCGGCCGGGGCTGAGATCGAGAGATTCACGGGCTCCTTCCCGCCGGGTGGGGTGTCTGAGACACCAATGCGCAGTTGGTCGTGCTCGTACGACCCGCCGCCGAAGCAGAGGTCAAAGGGCATGCTGCCGTATTCGAGTGTGCCGTCAGTCCGGAGTTGGCCGGTGGCGATGGCCTTTTTGTAGAGGGCATTGAGCTGCTTGCGGATCTCGCTGGTGCCGCCGGGCTGCCGCCAGTCGATAACGGCGGGCTGGTTGTAGTTGGCTCGGTGCCACTCGTCGAAGGCCGTGGCAAACTCGAGGCGGATCTGCTCGTTGTGGGGTGTGATGACGACGAGGGTGGCGGCGTCGCGCGGCGGCGTGGCTTCCGGCGGGCGGAAGATGAACGGGACACCCAGGATGATCCCGAAGACCAGCAGAATGGCGAGGCGTGCGAGCGGCATCGGGGTAAGGTAGCGGGCCAAGGCCGCGAGGGGATGAAGGCACAGAGGCACAAAGGGGACGGCGATGGCGGACCGGGTGGCAGTTGTGACGGGGGCCGGATCGGGGATCGGGCGGGCGACCGCGCGGATGCTGGAATCGGGGGGTTGGCGCGTCGTGCTGGTGGGGCGACGAAAGCCCGCGCTGGATCAGGCGACGGCAGGGATGTCTCCGGCGCGGGTCTTAACGGTGGTCGGCGACATGAGCGTGCCGGGGGACATCGAGCGCGTTCTGGACGAGGCGATTCGTTGGGGTGGGCGAATCGATCTTCTCGTGAACAACGCCGGCACGGGCGAGGTTCTTGCTATTGACCAGACCGACTGGGCGGCGCTGCGGCGGATGTTCGACCTCAATGCGCTGGGCGTCGCGTACCTCATTCACAAGGTGTGGCCGGTGTTCGCGAAGCAGCAGGCCGGGTGCATCGTGAATGTGTCGTCGTATGCGGCGCTGGACCCTTTCGACGGATTCTTTGCCTACGGCGCCACCAAAGCTGCTACGAACCTTTTGGCGTTCAGTGCGGCGAAGGAGGGAGCGGCGATCGGGGTGCGGGCGTTCAGCGTCGCACCCGGGGCGGTGGAGACGCCGCTCTTGCGATCGGCGTTTGATGAGTCAGTCGTGCCGCGCGAGCTTTGCTTGTCGCCGGATGATGTGGCGCGGGTGATCGTCGATTGCGCGGAGGGGAAGCGCATCCAAGACAACGGAAAAACGATCTACATTCGGCGCGATTCGGGAGCGAGCGGGGGTGGTGTGCACGAGCGGATCGTGTGATGGCTCGACTCAGTTCGCCGGCTTTTCGAGACTGGCGGCGAACCACTCGGCCTCGGCGAAGGCTTCGGTGAGGTCGCGGCGTCCGGCCACGCTGGGCCAGTTCGCGTCGGGGTGACGGGCCGCCATGCCGCGGAACCGGATCTGTCGGAGCGAGAGATGTTCGTCGGGGTTGCCGCCGTTCGCGAGGGCGGCGTTGACCTGGCGGGCCTGCATCGGCGTCATGGGGACCACACGATAGAAGGACTCGCGGAGGCGCTTCAGTGAACTCGATTCGGAAACCTGGATGGGCTCGTCGGTCCGCAGGAGCTTGTCGCCGACGAGTCGGCGCGAGTACCGCAGCTGATCTTCGCTGCGGGCGTAGACGAATTCCAGGCAATCGAGCCGGCGCGCTTCGCGGATGAGATTGGCAAAGGTGATGGAGTTCGAGTCGAACGTGAGCTCAAGGACCGGCTGACCGCCGAGCGTGCCGATGCGGCTGCTGGTGACGCCGTTGAATGCCCCGAGCTTCTCCTCTCCGATGATTGGGGAACGCATGCCGAAGACCGCGGGGAGCACCGGTGTCGCGAGCGCCGCTTCTTCCTGCTTGAGGATGGACAGATAGGCGGGGACGTTGGCGTCCCGCTTCTCCAGCGCCGTCACCATCGCGCTCGCGAGTCCGGAGAGTGTGAAGTCGTCAGAAAGGCGAGGAACGATATCGGGTCGCGACTGCTTCTCGACATCCACGATGCGGACCACCGGGTTGTTCCAAGCTTCCTCGCAGAAGCTGGTGAGGATGTCGCGGTCGCGGCCCTCGACGTTGTTGAAGACGGCCAGAGGTATGAACTGTGATTCGGCAGCCTCGACGATGAGGGGGTGGGAGAGGATGTTGCTGCCGTAATCACGGCAGGTCTGACAGCCGGGCATTTCAGAAAAGAGGATGAGGAGCGGCTTGTGTTCGTCTTTGGCGCGCTGGACGGCGGCGTCGTAGTCGCGGAGCCATTGCACGCGCCCGAGTTCGACGGGATGTTCGGTCAGCGCGACGGCGCTGGATTGGCGTGCCGGGGCGGCGGATGAGGAGGTCATCACAAGTGCGGCAGAGACAAGAATGATTGAGCGTGTCAGCATGGGGTGAGATCGAGGGGGCGGGTCGAGAGCCGGGGATACACTAGGACCGCATCAGTGGTATGTCAGCAGGCAAGGAGTGTTGCATGGCACGCAAGGAAAACACGATCGTGGCAGCCTTGATCCGGGCGTATAACGCCGAGATCGAGACGGTCATGAACTACATGGCCAATGCCGAGAACCTCGACGGGGTGCGGGCCAAGCAGATCGCGGCGGCGCTGGCGGCGGACGTGCCGGCGGAACTGGCCCATGCCCAGGCATTGGCCAAGAGGATCAAAACCATCGACGGCTTCGTGCCGGGGTCGCTGGCGCTCGAGTGGCACCAGAAGAAGCTGCAGCCGCCCAAGGACACGACGGATGTAGTGGCGGTGATCAAGGGGGTGATCGCGGCGGAAGAGGACGCGATCGCGATGTACCAGGAAATCATCAAGCTCAGCGACGGCAAGGACTACGCGACCCAGGATCTGGCGATCACGCACATGTCGGTCGAGGAGGAGCACCTCCGCGAGTTCCGCGGGTTCCTGCGGGAGTACGAGAAGCGGGGGTAAGCGTGCGCGTCTTGATTGCGCCGGATAAGTTCAAAGGAACGATGACGGCGCGGGAGGCGGCGCGGGCGATGGCGCTGGGCGCGCGCGACGCGTGCGCGATGCGAGGAGTGTTGGCTGAGTTTGACCAGTGCCCAGTGGCCGACGGAGGTGAAGGGACCATCGACGCCATCATCGACGCGGGCGTGGTGTTCGACCTTTGGGCGGAGGGCCAATGGGGACCGCGAGGTGCGCTTGATCCGGACTTCCCGGGTGACGAATGGATCAGTATCGACCGGATGCAGACGCACATCATCGAATCTGCCCGCTTCATCGGGCTGCAACTGGTCGCCCCCGAAGACCGGCATCCGCTGCTGATGACTTCAGCGGGACTCGGTTATGTGATCATGTATGCGTCGTCAGAGGCGCCCAAGCGGATCATTGTTGGCTTGGGAGGCAGTGCCACCGTCGATGGCGGATTCGGAGCTGCATGGGCTGATTTCCGCGTGCGGCCGATCTATCGAACC
The DNA here is from genome assembly GCA_041750235.1 of Phycisphaerales bacterium. Classification (GTDB taxonomy): domain Bacteria; phylum Planctomycetota; class Phycisphaerae; order Phycisphaerales; family UBA1924; genus JBGSZV01. Next base: position 495 of record JBGSZV010000242.1, on the reverse strand, counting down.
GGATACCGACCATTCGGCGTCGCTGAAAGTTTTGGTCGGCACATGCCATATGCGATCGATCTCGGCGCGATCGAGTCCATCGAACTGCTTCATCGCGATGGCTCGCAGAAGCGGTTCGTCGCACTCTGCGATGTTGATAATCCGCTGCTTGGCCCAAATGGCTCTGCGCGGGTGTACGGGCCTCAGAAGGGGGCGATGCCGGAAGAGGTCGAACAACTAGAGCAGGGGCTGGAGAATCTGGTGCGGGTCTGCCGTCGGGCGGGGATTGATGTCGATCCGGACACACCCGGTGCCGGCGCAGCCGGCGGGCTGGGCTACGGCATGATGGCCTTCTTCGGCGCGAAACTGGTGTCGGGGGCGGAGTACGTGCTGGACATGATCGGGTTTGATGCGCGTGCCCGGGCTGCGGATGTCGTCATAACCGGCGAGGGACGATTGGATGCACAGACGTCGCGCGGGAAGGCGGCGGCGGTTGTGGCACGCCGGGCCGCGGCA
>JBGSZV010000241.1:0-11787 GCA_041750235.1 Phycisphaerales bacterium | reverse complement strand
GGCCTTGGCGGCGGCGGCGTTGCCGGTCTTGCCCAGGCCGAGGTCCGAGTCACGCGACGAAGCGGAGGCAATGGTCTTGCCTGCGAGGTCGTCGATGATCTGCGCGTAGATGTGGTTGAGCGACTTGTAGATCGCCAGCCGGGGGCACGAGGGGGTGCCCGCGATGCGCTTGCGGAGGCCGTAGCGGCGACGCTGGCGGCGGATCGTCTTGTTCTTCTGCTTGTCCATGGCGGGGTCCTGGTGAACAGCGGGTCGGATCAGGCGCCGAAGGCCTTGCCCTGCTTGCGGATGATGGTTTCGTCGGTGTACTTCACGCCCTTGCCGTTGTACGGCTCGGGCTTGCGCTGAGCGCGGACGTTGGCGGCGAACTGGCCAACGGCGTGCTTGTCGGGTCCGGAGATCTTCACGAAGGTCTTGTCGACGCTGACCTTGACGCCCGCGGGGATCGCGACGAAGAGCGGGTTGGCGTAACCGAGCTTGAGCTTGAGGCCCTGCCCGGTGACTTCGGCGTTGTAGCCGACGCCCACGATCTCGAGCTGCTTCTCAAAGCCCTTGGTCACGCCGGTGATCATGTTGGCCAGGTGGGCGCGGGTGGAACCCCAGTACGCACGCACGAAGCGGTTCTCGGCGTCCTTCTCCTCGATGGAGACGCTGATCTCCTTCGAGGTCTGGTCGTGCGCCACCTTGACCTCCGGACGGTGGTCGAGGGTGAGCTGATTGCCGCCCGAGGAGATCGTGACCTTGTGGCCATCGATCGCGACCTTGACGTTCGCGGGCACTGAGATGGGCTTCTTACCGAGTCGGGACATGGGAAAGATCCTTGCGGAACTGGTGGTCGAGAGAGTCGTGAGTCGGATCAGTACGCGGTTGCGAGGAGTTCGCCGCCGATGCGCTCTTCGCGGCACTTGCGGTCGGACTTCACGCCGCGGGAGGTGCTGACGATCGCGATGCCAAGGCCCTGGAGCGGGCGCTCGAGGTCTTCGACGCCGACGTACTTGCGGCAGCCGGGCTTGCTCTCGCGCTTGAGGACGTTGAGGATGGTCTCACCGCGCGGCCCGTACTTCAGGCGGACACGGATGAGGCCCTGGCGGCCGTCCTCGATGACGTCGAAGCCTTCGATGTAGCCCTCGTCCTTGAGGATGCCGGCGATGCCGACGCACACCTTGCTGCGAAGGCAGTTGACGGTCTTCTCGCGGTTGGTGGCCGCGTTGCGGATCCGGGTGAGCATGTCGGCGATGGGATCGGTCATTGACATTGGCGGGGGTTCCGGCGTCGTGCGAGTACGAGTGCGTGTGTTCGTTGGGGTTCCAGATTCACCAGCTGCTCTTGCGCATTCCGGGGACTTTCCCCTCGAGCGCGAGCTTGCGGAGCATGATTCGGCTGATGCGGAACTTGCGGTAAACGCCGCGGTCGCGTCCGGTCAGTTCGCAACGATAAACCTTGCGGGTGCTGAACTTCGGCGTTCGCTTGCTCTTGGCGGTCTGTGCTTTGGTGGCCATGTGTTTACTTCTTGGTCTCGGGCTTCTTGAAGGGGAAACCGAGCTGCTCCAGGACGTAGCGGCTCTTCTTTGGATCGCTGTTGGAGAACACCATGTTGATGTTCATGCCGTGGATGAAGTTCGTGTTCGCCATGTCGATCTCAGGGAAGACGCCCTGCTCGGAGAGGCCCATGGCGTAGTTCCCGTTCTTGTCGAACGAGCCGGTCGGCATACCGCGGAAGTCCTTGATGCGGGGGATGCCCAGGCTGACGAGGCGGTCGAGGAAGTGCCACATCCGGTCGCGACGCATCGTGACCATCGCGGCGCTGTCCACGCCCTCGCGGACCTTGAAGTTCGACACCGACTTCTTGGCCTTGAGGACGATCGGCTTCTGGCCGCTGATCTTGGTGAGCGTCGCGAGGACGGTGTCCTTGACGTTCGCCGGGATCTTGGCGCCTTCGAGGTGCCGCCCCATGTTGACGTTCACGACGATCTTGCGAAGGCGCGGGCGGGCCATCGGGTTGTCGATGCCCAGATCCGCTTGCATCTTCGTCGCGACTTCCGTCTCGAACCGCACCTTGAGGCGCGGCGGCTGAGCGGGGCCCTGATCGGCCTCTGCGGCGGCGTCGTGCTTTGGTTTCTTTTCCTTCGCCATGATTCAACTCGCTGCTTGTCGCGGCACAGGTCGCCGCGGGGGGTGTGGCACTCTGAGATTACGCCTTGGACTTGGCCGCCTTCTTGCGCGGGCCGTGGATCTTGCCGAGTTCGGAGCCGTTGCGGGCCGCGACGCGGACCTTGCTGCCGTCCTTCTGAACCGTGAACCGTACGCGACTGGCCTTGCCGTCGATGACGGGGTTCACGTTGGACATGTGGAACGAGCGGTCCACCTCGACCTGGCCGCCCTGCGGGTTGACGCGGGTGGGCTTGAGGGTGCGGACGATGCCCCGGATGCCGGCGCCCTTGACGATCACTCGGCTGTCCTTGGTGGACACGCGAACGACCGTGCCGGTCTGGCCCCGGAACTCGCCGGTATTGATGATGACCTCGTCACCCTTGCGGATGTGGCGTGGCATGTCAGACAACCTCCGTCGCGAGAGAAACGATCTTCATGTAGCCCTTGTCGCGCAGCTCGCGGGCGACCGCACCGAAGATGCGGGTGCCGCGGGGGCTGCCGTCGGCGTTGATGAGCACCACGGCGTTCTTGTCGAACTTCACGTAGCTGCCGTCGGCGCGGCGGGTGGCCTTGGTCGTGCGAACGACCACGCCCTTCACGACATCGCCGGCCTTCACTTCCGCGCCGGGGATGGCCTTCTTGACCGAGCAGACGACCTTGTCGCCGATGCCCGCGGTGCGGCGCTGGAAGCGCCCCGTGGCGGTCGAGCCGCCCAACACGCGGATGACGTAGGCGATTTTGGCGCCCGAGTTATCCGCGACATCACATCTTGTTTCTGCTTGCAGCATGGGTCACCGTAGCTGGGGTCGGGTCTCTGACGGGGGGCTTGGTTTAGTTCCGCGGGGCCTTGTCCAGAACTCGGACGAGGCTCCATGTCTTGGTCTTGCTGTGAGGACGGCAGGGGGCGACTTCGACTCGATCGCCGACGTACGACTCGTTCGTCTCGTCGTGGACATGAAGGCGGGACCGCATGTTCATGTACTTGCCGTACTTGGGGTGCTTGGCCTGGAAGCGCACCACGACCGTGCGGGTCTTGTCGAGCTTGGAGGACTCGACGATCCCGATCTGGATGCCGGTGGGCTTCTTGTCGGTCTTCTTCGTGGCGGCTGCGGAGCTCATGCATCACCCTTCTTGGCGGTGGTCTTGCGAGTCGTGGTCTTCTTGGCGGCGGGCGCGGCGGCCTTGGTGGCGCGACGCGTGGCGGGCTTGGCGGGGCCGTCCGCCTTGTGAAGACGGGCGGTGCGTTCGGTGAGGAGGCGGGCGATGTCGCCGCGGACCTTCTTGAACAGGCTGGGGTCCTCGATCTTCTCGGTCGCGGCCGCGCAGCGCAGGTCGTAGATCTTGCGACGCAGACGGTCGAGCTCGACGTCGATCTCCTCACCACTGAGCTTGTGAACTTCGATGGCCTTCATGAATCAGTGTCCTTCCAGTGGCTCGGGATCAGATAGCGATCCGGCGTGTCACAAATCGGGTGCGAACGGGCATCTTCATCGCGACGCGGACGAGCGCCTGCTTGGCGATGTCCTCGGGAACGCCGGCGATCTCGAACAGAACGGTGCCGGGCTTCACGCGTGCCGCCCAGTAGTCCACGTCCGCCTTGCCGGTACCCATTCGGGTTTCGAGCGGCTTCTTGGAGATGGGCTTGTCGGGGAAGACACGGATGAACACCTTCCCTTGGCGCTTGAGGAAGTGCTGCGAGGCGACGCGTCCCGCTTCGATCTGGCGACCGGTCAGCCAGCAGCCCTCGAGGGCCTGCAGGCCGAAGTCGCCGAAAGCGACGTAGTTGCCCTTTGTCGCCTTGCGCGGGCGACAACGGCGCATCTCCTTGCGGAACTTCACTCTTTTGGGCATCAGGGCCATGCGGCTGTCCCTTTCCTAATCTCTCTAAAAAAGTGCTATCAGCGGCGGCCACGGGCCCGGGGGCGGGCGCCGGCTGCATTGCTCTGGTTCTCATCAACCTCGTCGGTGTACATGCCCTTGTAGATCCAGACCTTGACGCCGATCGCGCCGTAAGCCGTGAACGCCTCGGCAAAGCCGTAGTCCACGTTGGCCTGGAAGGTCGACAGCGGCATGCTGCCCAGACGAGTATCAAGTCGACGGCTCATTTCAGCGCCACCGAGACGACCGGCGAGGAGGATGCGGGCGCCCTTGGCGCCGGCCTGCATCGCGCCCTCGGCACGCATCTTGACGACGCGGCGGAAGCTCGCACGCTTCTTGAGCTGCTCGGCGACACCCTCGGCGACGAGCTGGGCATCGAGATCGGGGTTCTTGATCTCGATGATGCTGATGCTGACCTTGCGGCCGGTCATCAACTGCAGCTCTTCGGTGAGGCGGTCCACTTCGGCGCCCTTGGGGCCGATGACCAGGCCCGGACGGGCGGTCTTGAGGATCACCTTGAGCTCTTCACGGGTGCGCTCGATGTGGATATCGGCGACGGCAGCGAACGGCGGCGTCCGGTTGAGACGCTTGTCGCAGAACGCGCGGATCTTGTAGTCCTCGACCAGCAGCTCGCCGTACAGCGCCTTGGGGGCGTACCAGCGGCTCTTGTGCGCTTCGGTGATGCCGACACGCAGGCCGAATGGATGCGTCTTTTGACCCATTAGGCGATCTCCTCAACAGCGACGGTGATGTGGCAGGTGCGCTTGATGATCGGGTGAGCGCGACCACGGTCCTTGGGCTGGAAACGCTTGATGCGGACCGAGTCGTCGACCTTGGTCTCGGTGACGACCAGTTGATCGAAGCGGGCCTGGCCCTCTTCAGCGGACTGGATCGCCGACTTGAGCGCCTTGCCGACCATGACCGCGGCGCGCTTCGTGTTGAAGCGGAGCAGGTCGGTGGCCTCGTTGGCCGTCTTGCCGCGGATGAGGTCCGCGAGCAGGCGGGCCTTGCGGGGGCTCGAGCGGCAGAAGCGGTAGGTGCAGACGTAGCTCGAGATGGCCTTGGGCTCGACGCCCAGGGCCTGGGCGAGCGCGGCAATCTCGGCGGGCTTGGCGGCCGGGTGGTTCTTCCCGTTCATCCAGTTCCGCACCTTCTTGGCGGCCTCATCGGCCTCCTTGCGGCGCTGCGTGGCGCGGGGGAGCGCGCCGGCGAGCTGGTCGGGCGTGGCGTTCGCCTGCTCAGCAAGGGTCTTCAGCTTGGCGGCATTGATCTTCACGGCAGTTGATCCTTGATGCGTCGTTGGGGTCCGTCAGTTCTGAGGAGCTGCGATCAGCCCGTTCTCTCGCCGCCGGCGACGCCTTCCTTCTTATTGGTGTGACCGCGGAACATGCGGCTGAAGCTGAACTCACCGAGCTTGTGGCCCACCATGTCCTCGGTCACGAAGACGTCGTTGAACGCGCGTCCGTTGTGAACCTTGAAAGTGTGGCCGACGAACTCGGGCACGATCGTGCAGGCTCGCGCCCATGTCTTCATGGGTTCACGCTTCCCCTGCTGATTGAGCTTCTCCACCTTGCGGTAGAGCTTCTCATCGACGTACGGGCCCTTCTTCAGCGAACGTGCCATGCGGTGGAGTCCTAAGTCCGGGGTCTTGAATCCGAGGTCAAAAGTCCTGAGTACCGATCCTGATGAGTCAGCGTTTACCGCAACTGGCCGTAACGACGGCTCTTGCGGCGGCGAACGATGAGTTCTTCAGAGTGCTGATTGCGGTTACGAGTGCTGCCACCCTTCGACGGAACGCCCGTGCGGCTGACAGGGGCGCGGTTGCCCTTGGAGCGGCCCGAACCGCCGCCCAGCGGGTGGATGCCGTGGTGCATCGCCACGCCGCGCGTCTTGGGACGGATGCCCAGGTGACGCGAGCGTCCGGCCTTGCCCCACAGGATCTGCGCCTGATCGGCGTTGCCGAGCTGGCCGATGGTTGCGCGGCAGTCGATGGGGATGCGGCGGATTTCGCCGGAGGGCAGCACGATGGTCGCGAAGCCCTCTTCCTTGTTCGACAGTCGGGCGTACATGCCGGCGGAGCGGCACATCTTGGCGCCCTTGCCCGGGGCCAGTTCGACGCAGTGAATGTCGAGGCCGGTCGGGATGTCGCGGAGCCGCATGCAGTTGCCGACGGCGGGCTCAACGGGGCTGTTGGACGACACGATGGTCATGCCGTCGGTCAGGCCCTTGGGCGCCGGGATGTAGCGCTTCACGCCGTCGGTGTACTCAATGAGCGCGATGTGGCAGGTGCGGTTGGGATCGTATTCGATGCCGATGACCTTGCCGACGATGCCGTTGCGGTCCGCGCGTTTGAAGTCGATCTTGCGGTACATCCGCTTGTGGCCGCCGCCGCGTCCACGGACGACGATGATGCCCTGATTGTTGCGACCGGCCTTCTTCTGCAGCGGGGCGGTCAGCGACTTCTCGGGACGGAACTTCGTCACCTCAACGTTGTCGCTCACCGAGCTGTTGCGTCGGCCGTTGCTGGTCGGTCTGTAGATTCGGATGCCCATTGGTCGTGGTCCTGGCTACGAGGCTTTAGAACAGCTCGATGGTGTCTTCGGGGTGAACACGAACGACGGCACGCTTGCTCGACTTGCCGGCGATCGCGCCGTAGCGGTAGCGGCGGTCACGCTTCTTGCGGTTGTGGGTGTTCACGCCGACGACGCGCACCTTGTAGAGATCCTGAACAGCGTTCTTGATCTCGATCTTGGTGGCTTCGGAGTCGACGAGGAACATGTAACGCTTGAACTCGTCACCGGTGAAGGTGCTCTTCTCGGTGAGCAGCGGCCTCTTGATGATCTCGTGGGAATGCATGGCTTAGCGGGCCTCCGTCTTGGCGGCCTTGCTCGTGTGGGAGCTGACGCCGGCGATCCACGCCTCGAGATCCGCCTTCGCGATGATGACGTAGCGGTGATTGAGCAGCTCGAACACCGTGAGCTGCTGGCTGGAGCACACCGTCACGTTGTCAACGTTGCGGGCCGAGAGGCGAGCGTTGTCATTCTTGGGGTCGAGCGCCACCAGGCAGGAACGATCGATGCCGCAGGCCGAGAGCAGCGCTTCGAAGTTCTTGGTCTTGGGCTGGGTGAAAGCGAGGGTGTCGATGACCTTCACTTCCTTGTCAACGAGCTTGGCGAGCAGCGCGTTGCGGTTGGCCTTGCGCCGCATTTTGACCGGCATGTCGAGGCGGTATTCCTCGCGGACCTTGGTCTTGGCGAACGCACGACCGCCGCCCTTGCGGGTCGGGGTGCGGGCCGCACCGGCGCGGGCGTTGCCCGTGCCCTTCTGGCGGTACAGCTTGCGGGTGGAACCCTCGACCATGCCGCGGCTCTTGGTGCGAGCGGAGCCTTGGCGCGTGTTCGCGTGGTAGCGGACGTATGCCTGCTTCAGGAGGGCGGGGTTGACCTCGCCGCCCAGGGCCTGCTCATCGACACTGATCGTGCCGACCTGCTTGCCGGATTGATTGAGGACGGGGACTTCCATCGGGAATCTCGCTCGTCGTCGCCTTTTCGCCTCGCCCCGCGGCCCTCTATTACTCATTGAGGGGCGCCGGGGTCTGACTCGGCGGTGGTTTCCTCTTGTTCCTGCCCGGTGGTTTCTTCCCTTGCGGGATTGACCTTCCGAGCGGGCGGTATCGCCTACGCCGGCGAGCCGCCATCAACGATCACTGCTGTGGACTTAGCCCTTGGCCTTCTCCGCCTGCTTGCGGGCCTTGGGGCGGTAGAGACGCGAGGGCGTCTTCACTTCCACAAGACCGCTGTTCGGACCCGGGACCGGGCCCTTCACGAGGAGAAGGTTGTTGTCTTTGTCGATGCGAACGACATCCAGGGAACGGGCCGTGACGCGCTCGGCGCCCATCTGACCCGACATCTTGATGCCCTTCTTGAGCGAGCCGCGACCACGGTCGGACGCGCGGGAGCCGATCGAGCCGGGAGAGCGGTGCTTGCGTTCGGTGCCGTGGCTGGCGCTCATGCCCTTGAAGCCGTGACGCTTCATGGTTCCCTGGAAGCCCTTGCCCTTGCTGGTGCCGACAACGTCAACGAACGCGAGGGCGTTGAGCGCTTCGACCGTCAGCTCCTGGCCGAGGGTGTACTCGCCGACCTGCTTGGCATCGACCAGGAACTCGCGGTGGTGGCGCTTGGGGCCGGTCTGGGCCTTGGCGTCGTGCGCGATCATCTGGAAGGTCGAGTTGCGGGCCTTCATGTCGCCGTAAGCGATCTGGACCGCGTTGTAGCCGTCGGTCTCGGTGGTCTTGATCTGCGTCACGACGCAGGGACCGACCTGGATGACCGTCACGGGCACGGCAACGCCGTCGTCCAGAAAGACGCGGGTCATGCCGATCTTGGTGCCCAGAAGCGAGAGAGCCATTGTTCCAGTCCTTCATGTCCCTTTGCCCGCGTGACCGGCATCCGGGAGTTCTGTGGTTCGTGCCCTTGGGCAGAGGAACCGGGATTCAGGGAGACGATTTCGAAGCCGAACGAAAAAGGCTGGCGTCACGTAAGCGACGCCAGCCCGGATTATGCCTTGATCTTGATGAACACACCGGCGGGAACGACGAGGCGATTGAGGGCCTCGACGGTGCGCGCGTTGGGCTCAGTGATGTCAATGATGCGCTTGTGCGTGCGGATCTCGAACTGCTCGCGCGACTTCTTATCAATGAAGGGGCTGCGCAGAACGGTGTAGCGTTCGATGCGCGTCGGCAGCGGGATCGGGCCGGCCACTTTCGCGCTGGTGCGCTTGGCGTGGTCGACGATCTCACGAGCTGAGGCATCGAGCGCCTGGTGGTCGTATGCCTCCATCCGGATTCGAATCTTGCTACCGCTCATCCGTAGTCTGCCTCGACGTGCTCAAACCGTCTCGTGAGTCACACCCGGACGCCGAACGTCGGCGTCACGCTCAGGGGATGACGGAAGTCGCCAGCGAAGGCCGCTGGTCGTCGACCGGCTCTCCGAAACGCACCGGGGCTCGATTCAGGCCGGGCACCACCATTGCCCGCGCGTTCCCGAACCAAGAGGGGCAAAGGATACGCGCCACCGATCCCCTGTCAAGCGAGGCAGGTTTCGGCCCCCTCCCCCCACCCTGTATCCCCGTCCTCAACTTGCCCCCACCGCCCGCTCGAAACCCCCGCACTTCCGGCACTTTCGGAGCCTCCGACCCCGTTTCCAAGGCACTGACGCCCCTCCCCCCGCGTCTCACCCGAACGCTTTGAAGATGCCCCCCGCCACCGGCCGATCGCGCTGGGGACATCGCCCAAGCGCTCCCTATAGGATTCCCTCCCATGACGATCACGACGACCATCTCCCGAACCCTGCTCGTCCTCGCCGCGGCCGGCCTCTGTGCCCTGGCCCCCGCCCTGCTGGCCGCGCCCAAGGACGCTCCCGCCGCCACGCCGCGGAACTCCACGGTTCACACCAAGACCAAGTCCTCCCCCGCCAAAACCAATACCCCGCCCTCCGAGCCGCTCCCGCCCGCCGACGGCATCACCCCCCCATCGCTGCGCAGTGAGGCGGTGCTCGTCCCCAGCATCGGGCTGAGCCTCTACCTGCCGGACAACTCCGAGGTGACGACCAATCGCATCTCGGGTGGTGAGACCAAGGTGATCGTCACCGGGCCGGAGAAAAAATGGCTCCTTCAGGTCTCGTCGAACGCGAGCAAGAACACATCGCTGACCGCGACCAAGGTGCTCGACGACATCATCGAACAGAAGCGGCGCACGTTCAATATGTCGTACGACAAGACGCGCGTCAGCGGCGCGGAAGTCGTGTACCCGCTCAAGGTCATGGGCCGCACCGACAATCTCACCGTCGGCGGGCTGCCCGCCGCTCGCGTGTACATCGGCACCCCCGCCGATGGCGAAGCGCCGATGACCGGCTACACCATCATCACCACCGGCAAGGGCCAGTTCGTCATCTTCCAACTCGACACGCCCGCTCCGAACTTCAGCGAGGCACGCGTTGCCTACGAGACGATCATCGCTGCCGCCAAGTTCCGTGATCCTGCCGAAACAAACCTCGAACGCAAGGTGCTCATCGATGCGGGCCGCGCGCTGATGGGCTCGCTGATCGCCAGCGATTACGAGGCGGCGTTCGATACCGGCGAGCCGACGGTCCTGCGTACCTACATCCCCGGCGGCACCGGCGCCAAGGGCGACGACACCGAGAAGGGCTTCCAGATCATCAGCATCCGCAAGGGACAACTCGGCGAGGTGAACCCGACACGCCCCAAGACCGACTGGGGCTCGGCCGAGCGCGAGTACGGCTACGTCGTGCAGATCGATGCGCGGCAACTCCTGGACACCGATGCCGCCGGACGCCCCGGCGCGAATGGTCAGCCGGTGCTCCTCAAGAGCAACGCGGTCTTTTTCCTCTCACGCGATCTGCAGAGCGAAACGTGGTCGATCGTCAACGAGATCCGCAACGGCGAGAGCCGCAAGAGCTACTCGCAGACGGTCGTCCGCCAGGGCAGTCGCCTGACCGCCAAGACCGACGGCCTTGGCGCTGAGGCCGAGGTCGCCGAGTGGGATCTGCCCGACGGGGCGTATCTCTCCAAGTTTGAGCAGTACGCCCTGCCACGCATCATCGCGGCCAAGGATGTCACCGGGCTGTACGGCTTCTACCACTTCGACATGGCGTCGAGCCGTGTCACCCTGCGGCGCGAAGAGTTCAAGAAGACGTCCGAGGGCTGGACACGCATCACGCAGAACTCAGAAGACGCCGAGCCCGACACCATGCTTTACGACGCGCACGGCCTTCCCAAGATGCGGCAGGCGCGCGAGAAAGCCGTCATCGTGCCGGTGACGCGTGATCAACTCAGGAAGATCTGGAAGAGCAAGGGTCTCTCGATGGACTGAGCGCTCACCGCGCCAGCCGTCACGCCCCAGGTGTTTCGGGCGCCGGCTCGGGTTCGGGTTCCGGAGCAGGCTCCGGCTCGGGCTGGGGTTCGGGCTCGCCCGCGGGTTCTTCTGGCGCGGGCTCCGGGGCGGGTTCCGTTGAATCTTCCGTGGTCTCCGGCGCATCAGCGGCCGGCGTTTCCTCGCTCGGCGCTTCCGGCTCGGGAGCCGGGGCGGGCTGCTCGCCATCGACCGGCGCTTCTTCGCCTTCGGGAACCGCGACCGGCTCGGGCTCGCCCTTGATGCGTCGCTCATGGCGAGCGAGCTGCTCACCCAGCGATTGGAAGATCTCGCTTGTGCGTCCCTGCGCCTTGGCGGACTGGAAGCCGCTCGACGCCTTGGCATATGCCTCGCCGGCGGCCTCGAGTGCCGCCTTGCGCTCGTTCTCAAGCGTGGACACCAGGCGGCGGAACTTCTCCGCGCCCGGCATCTCCGGTGACGCGTCGGCCAGGCGCTGGATCACGCCGACCGCGATCTCGACCGTTTCCGCGAACCCGAGCTGAAGCCCGGCGATGGCGTGATCGTAGTTGGCGCTCAGCGCGGATCCCTGGAACTCTGACTTGGCCTGGGCGGAGCTGGAGGAAGCGCTCGAATACTTGCTCACCGCTTCTTCGAGAGCGGGCTTGAGTTCGTCGTCCAGCGTCTTCTTGATCGCGTCAACAAGCTTCTCGATCTCGGCGGCGGTCGCTGCCGCCCGGGCGTGCGATTCGTCGCTGCCGGTCGAGCGCATCTGCGCCATCTCGGCGATGCGGCCCTGGGCGTCGATGATCACGCTGCGCTGGTCGTTCAGGGCAACCAACTGGCGGTTGAGGCCGTCGAGCCGGCGCTGG
>JBGSZV010000240.1:0-19785 GCA_041750235.1 Phycisphaerales bacterium | reverse complement strand
TGCTCCAGAGCGGCGGCGGCGACGTCCGGATCGCCGCGCCGCACCAGCGCGATGCGGAGCGCCGATGAGGCCGGGACCACGCACACCGCGGTGTTGTCGCTGGAGAGCAGATCATCGCGAAGCAGCGAGACAACGCAGGCGCCGCCGGCGGCGCTGGCGAATGTCATCGTGCGCACGCCGATCGCGGGTCCGGCGGCGGTGGCGGCGGGCAGTTTGATCACGCCGGTTTCCAGCGTCTGGCCGTCGAGCGAGAGCCGAACGGCGAGATCGGTGGGTTTGTTGATGGTGGAGAGCACGCGGATGAAAGCGCGAATGAGCGTCGGGTCGTCGTAGTCGCGGCGGAGGGCCAGTGAAACGATGCCCACGTTGTCGCGTGGGGCATCCGGGCCGGGGCCGACTCGGATGAACTCGAGCGTGGCGCCCTCCAACCCGCCCTCTTCCGATCCCTCGGTCGCTGGGGTGCCAATGTCGCTGAGCAACACGACTCGAAACGGCCCGGTGTCGCTCTCTGCCCGTTCACGGGTCGCGATGGTCTCCACCAGCCGCAGCGCGGCACTCAGATCGCCAGGCTGGTCCGTCGGCGCTACGGCGTCGATCGCCTGACGGAGGAGTCCTCGATCGCGGGTGAGACCTGTGAGAGCGTTGGCGTCCGCGGCGAAGCTGACAACCATCGCGCGGGCGTCGGCGCGACCCACCGAACGGTCCACCAATTCCTTGGCCCGCTCGCGTGCTACATCGAGGCGGGTTCGGCCGTTTTCATCGGCGTCACGCGCCAACATCGACGCCGAGTGATCGATCAGGATGATCAGCCGCTTTCCCGACCCGCCGGAGGCATCGAGCGCCGGACGGCCGATCGCCATGAGCAAACACGCCAGAGCCAAGAGTTGAAGCAGAAGCAGCCACGTCGGGCGGATCCAGCGAAATGGAGCATTGACCTGCAAGTCCTGCACGGCCTGTGTCCAGAGCAGCGTGGAACTGACACGGACCGGGCGTCGGCGCAGCTTCAGGAAGTAGAGGAACAGCAGCGCCGGGATGGCGATCGCCGCGGCGGTCGCGGCGGCCAAAGGGTCGAGCAGGGTGAGGCCGGAGAGGTTCAAGCGAAGGTCTTGGTCCTGGATCGCCGCCAGCGCACGGGAAGCAGACACTGGGAAGGCTTGCAAGCGTAGGGTGTTCGTTCGCGGTGAGGAACGCGATCACGAATCAAGAAGCGCGCCGATCCGCTCCAACAGCCACGGCGCAAAGGCATCTTTGGTGATGCTCCCGTCGGTCGTCCAGGTTCGGCCATCGCGGGCCACCAGTGTGGCTTCGATGGAGTCGGCGTCCATCGTCTCCAGCGGGTTGGCGACGATCATGTCCACGTTCTTGCGCTCAAGCTTGGAGCGGGCGGACTCCATGAGCCGGTCTCGTGGCTCCAGCGCGAATCCAATCAGCTTCTGGCCGGGAGCACGCCGAGCCGAACAGCCGGCGAGGAGGTCCGGGGTCGGTTCGAGTTCCAGGGTCAGGTTCTGCTGCACGCGCTTGAGCTTGGTCTGGGCGATGGGCGTGGCGGGGGGTCTGGGCCGGTAGTCGGCGACGGCGGCGGCCATGACCAGCACGTCGCAACCCGGCAGTTCCTCCTTGAGCAAAGCTTCAAGATCGGCGGTGCTCTGGAACCGGCGGAGGCGGACCGCCGAATGGGTGGTCGATCGGGGGGTCGGCCCGAGGAGCAGGGTGACCTGCCACCCCGCGTCGGCCGCGGTTTCCGCCAAGGCGATCCCAAGGCGCCCGGAGGACCGGTTGGCGATGTACCTCACGGCATCGATGGGCTCGTGGGTCGGGCCGGCGGTGATCAGGATGCGGCGGGCTGGCGGTGGGGGTGAGGGCACGCGAGGGTCCCGGAGGGGGTCCCAGCGTCCGGTGGGCCGTCGACAAACCATCGGCGTTGGCCGGACGTAGGGAAGGGAAGCATAATGCGTCCCCCCGTCCGACGGCGGGGTCGGGCGGATCGAGCAGGGCACTGGAAGGCGAGATGGCCAAGTCAAAGAAGAAGTTGGGCGAGATCTTGGTCGGCATGGGGAAAGTCACCCCGGACCAGGTGCAGACCGCCCTTGGCATGGCCAAGGGGGCGGGCAAGCGGATCGGTGAGATCCTCATCGATGCCGGGTTTGCCAAGGAAGAGGATGTCGCCCGCGCGCTCGCCGATCAATTCGGCATTGAGTACATCGACCTCGGGGCGGCTGATGCCGGTGCGAAGGCCGATCTCTCGCTGGTGCCCGACGAACTCATCAAGAAGCACCTCATCGTGCCGCTGGGCAAGGTCAAGGGACGCTTGCAACTGGTGATCCATGACCCGATGGACCTGCAGCTTCTGGACATGCTGCGATTCCGTCTGAACACGGAAGTCGATCCCAAGATTTCGGCCCGCGGCAAGATCAAGGCGTTCCTCGAAAACAAGGGCAAGAGCGCTGCTCCGCGCATGGTCGCGGCCGACGAGTCGCTGCTCTCGGCATCCATCGACAAGTCGATCGACAAGTCAGTCGACAAGTCGGTGGACGCCTCGATCGACCAGGCCGCCGAGAGCGCGCCCATCATCAAGCTCTGCCAGCGCATGATCATCGAAGCGGTGAACATGCGGGCCAGCGATATTCATCTTGAGCCCATGGGCGACCGCGTGCGGCTTCGGTACCGCATCGACGGTGTGTGCGTCGAACGCGACAACCTGCCCAAGCGCATGCAGAACGCGGTGCTCGCGCGTATGAAGCTCATGGCGGGGATGAACATCGCCGAAAAGCGGATCCCGCAGGACGGTCGAATCAAGATGCCCATCGACGATAAGGTCGTCGACTTCCGCGTGAGCGCCTGTCCGGCGTATCACGGCGAGAGCGTGGTCCTTCGTATTCTTCGCCCCGATTCGGTGCGCATCGGCCTTGAAAACCTCGGCTTTGAGGCCGACAACCTCGCGGTCTTCAACAAGATCATCCGCCGGCCCAACGGGATTTTCCTGGTGACCGGACCCACCGGCTCAGGAAAGACGACGACGCTGTACTCAGCGCTCGACGTGCTCAATCGTCCCGACAAGAAGATCATCACTGCCGAAGACCCCATCGAATACGCGTTCACCGGCATCAACCAGTGCCAGATCCGCGAGTCGATCGGCCTGACCTTCTCGAACGTGCTCCGCGCCATGTTGCGCCAGGCGCCCAACATCATTCTCGTTGGTGAAATTCGAGACAAGGAAGTCGCCGAAGTGGCCATTCAGGCCGCCCTCACCGGCCACCTGGTGTTCTCGACGCTGCACACCAACGACGCCCCCAGCGCCATCACGCGTCTGATCGACATGGGCGTGAAGCCGTTCCTCGTCGCGTCGTCGATCCAAGCGGTCATGGCCCAGCGGCTCATCCGCGTGCTGTGCCCCAAGTGCAAGGAGCCCGACACGACACCGGACCCCAAGTACCTCGCGCTCACCAACGTCACGCAGGAAGACCTGAACCGGAACACCATCTACAAGGCCGTCGGCTGTGACAACTGCAACGCCACCGGCTACCGGGGCCGCAAAGCGATCTACGAGATGATGGTCATGAACGGCGAACTGCGAGACCTCGCGTTCGCCTGCGAGAGCGTCTCACGTCTCCGCAAGGCGGCCATTGCGGGCGGGATGCGCACGCTGCTCGAGGACGGCAAGATCAAGATCCTGAAGGGCACCACCACCCCCGCCGAGATCGCCCGCACCGCGCAGGTTGATGGCGAGAACGCCACCGAGGCCGCCTGACCGCTAGAGTCTGTACGCGCCGACGTTTCCCGCGGCGCAGGAGCAACGTCTCATGTCCACGATGCAGATCGACCGCCTTCTCGACACCGTCATCAAGCTCGGCGCCAGCGACCTTCACCTCACCGTCGGACGCAAGCCCACGCTGCGGCTCCACGGCGGCCTGCGCAACCTCGATACCAAGGTCCTCGACTCCGACGACATGGTGACCCTCATGAAGGCCATCACCTCCGACCGCTCCCAGCAGGAACTGCAGGAAGTCGGCACCTGCGACTTCGGCTTCGCCTACGGCACCGAGGCTCGCTTCCGTGTGTCGGTCTTCCGTCAGCGCGGCGATCTCGCCATCGTTTGCCGTTTGATCCCAAACAGGCTCCTGACGTTCGAGCAGATCGGCCTGCCCAAGATGGCGGAAGAGCTGATCCGGCGCCCCCGCGGCCTGTTTCTGGTGACCGGCCCGACCGGCTCCGGCAAGACCACCTCGCTGGCGACGATGATCGACTACATCAACGCCAGCTTCGAGCGCCACATCATCACGATGGAAGATCCCATCGAGTACTACCACTATCACAAGAAGAGCATTGTGAACCAGCGAGAGGTGGGCAACGACGTCCCCAGCTTCTCAGAAGCCCTCCGCCGGGCTCTGCGTCAGGACCCCGACTGCATGCTGGTCGGTGAAATGCGCGACCTTGAGACCATCGAGGCGGCTATCCGAGCCGCCGAAACGGGCCACCTGGTCTTCGCCACCCTCCACACCACCGGGGCGGCCAAGACCATCGACCGAATCGTGGACGCCTTCCCGGTCACCCAGCAGAACCAGATCCGCGTCCAGATCTCGACCTCGCTCATCGCGATCCTCAGCCAGGCCCTCCTCCCCCGGGTGGACGTCAAGGGCATGGTGGCGGCATACGAGTTCCTGGTCGTGACCCCTGCCATCGCCAACCTCATCCGTGACAACAAGAGCTTCCGAATCGACTCCTCGATCCAGACGGGGAAGAAGTTCGGCATGCAGTTATTGGACGAACATCTCTGGTCGCTCTACACCGCCGGGAAGATCGCAGCCGAGGAGATGATCGATAAGTCCAAGAACCCCGGCGACCTTCGGGACCGGGTCCATAAGCTCGGCCGCACCGTGGGTCGGTCCGAGTGGGACATCGAGGAGGAAGCGGGCGGCGGCGGCAAGGACAAGGGGTAATCGGCCCTCGCGTTCGGGTCCCATGCGGAGAGCCACGCCGAAGAAACTTCGGTGTAGCAATATTGAAATCCCGATGTCGCTACGACTGATCCGCCCTCTTTGTTGGATTTCAAGGGATCATTCAGCAGATATGCTGCGAATCCTTGTGAGGCACCCTGCCGACGTTCGGGTCGGTGTGCGCGTGTGCCTTGGTGATTCGGCAACCGTCTGCGAGGTGATTCGCGATGTCGACCATGCAGAGGCCACAAGGTGGAGCGGGACCCATCGACCCTTCTGAATTGAAGAAGCGGAAGATTGGTCGCGTACTCACCAAGCTGGGAAAGGTGACGCGCGAGCAGGTTCACGAGGCGCTCGAACTTCAGAAGGGCGCTCGCCGCGGCGTGCCGTTGGGTCAGTTGCTGGTCGAAAAAGGTCTGATCACCCAGCGCGACGTTCAAGAAGCGCTCGCCGGCCAGGCCGGTCTTGCCTTTGTGGATATCGGGTCCTTGGAGATCCCGGAGCCGGTCCGCGCGGCGCTCCCGCCCGAGACCGCGATGACCTACCAGGTGATCCCGATCTCCTTCGACGCGGGCACCCGCTCCATCAAGATCGCGATGAAGTCGCCGCAGAACTTCCGCGCGGTTGACGACCTTCGTCTGTTGATGGGGTTCAAGGTTGATGCCGTGGTCGCCCCCGAAGAGCAGGTCGACGCCAAGCTCAAGGAGTTTTACGCCGGCAAGCAGACCAGCATCAGCGAGGTGGTCGGCGAGATCAGCGCCGACGCGAGGCTGAAGACCCTCTCCAAGAGCCAGGCTTCCACCGGCGCCTCCATCGACCTCGACTCAGTCATGGAAGCCGCCGAGGACAACAAGGTCATCAAGCTGCTGAACCTTGTTCTTCTCCAGGCGATCAAGGACCGCGCCTCGGACATCCACTTCGAGCCGTTCGAGGACGAGTTCAAGATGCGCTACCGCATCGACGGCGTCCTCTACGAAATGGTCCCGCCCCCCAAGTACCTGGGCCCCGCCATCACCAGCCGCATCAAGGTCATGGCAAACCTCGACATCGCCGAGCGGCGTCTTCCGCAGGACGGCCGCGTCGAACTGCAGGTCGGCGGCAAGCCAGTGGACCTCCGCGTGGCCGTGCTCCCCACGATGTACGGCGAGAGCGTCGTCATGCGTGTGCTCGACCGGTCGAACGTCGAGCTGAGCCTCGACCGCATCGGCCTTCGCCCGGACGATCTGGAACTCGCTCGCAAGGTTATCAACAAGCCCAACGGCATCGTGGTCGTCACCGGCCCCACCGGCTCGGGCAAGACCACCACGCTCTACGCCGCGCTCGCCGAACAGAACACCATTGACGTCAAGATTCTGACCGCCGAAGACCCGGTGGAGTACGACATCGACGGCCTGTGCCAGTGCCAGATCAACACCGAAGTCGGATTGACCTTCGCCAAGTGCCTCCGCAGCTTCCTCCGTCAGGACCCCGACATCATCCTGGTGGGTGAGATCCGCGACCTTGAAACCGCGCAGATCGCGGTGCAGGCGTCGCTCACCGGCCACTTGGTGTTCTCCACGCTGCACACCAACGATGCGCCCAGCTCGATCGTGCGACTGCTTGACCTTGGTATCGAATCGTTCCTCCTGACCGCGACGGTCGAAGCGATCATCGCCCAGCGCCTTGTGCGAACGATCTGCGCGAGTTGCAAGGAGGCGTACAAGCCGACCGAGGAGCAGCTCATGGAACTCGGGTTGACGCCCGACTCGGTGCGCGGCCGGTCGTTCTACCGCGGTCGCGGGTGCGATGTCTGCCACGGCTCGGGCTACAAGGGTCGAATGGCGATCTTCGAGATCATGACGATCGACGACGGCCTGCGCGACCTCATCATGAAGCAGGCCAGCACCGCCGTGCTGCGTGACGAGGCCCGGCGTCGCGGCATGCGGTCGCTGCGCGAGAGCGGTCTGATGGCGATCTACGACGGCGCAACAACGATCGACGAAGTGGTGCGCGAGACGATTTCGGAAGAGTGATGCTGACGAACGCCGGCGCCAAGCACGCGCCGGCACGAAGCGAGCAGGGGAGTGGTTTGGTTCCCGTCGGAGGAGTCCGGCAGCCAGGATCGGAGGCGACAGATGCCCAGTTTCCAGTATGAAGCGCTCGACAAGGCGGGGAAGCAGCAAAAAGGCACGGTGGATGCCGCCTCCAGCGAGGAAGCGATCCAGCGCATCAAGCTGCAGGGCTATTTCCCCACCAGCGTGCGCGAGCAGAAGGTGAAGAAGTCCGCCGCGGCGGAGAAGACCCCGGCGAAGGCGGCCAAGAAGAAGAAAAAGGGCGGCGGCGGCCTGGGCATCGGGCGCGTGAAGAGCAAGCTGCTCACGACGTTCACACGTCAGATGTCAACGCTGCAGGACGCCGGCCTGCCGCTCCTGCGCTCGCTGCAGATCCTCGAGAGCCAGCAGCGCCCCGGGCTTCTCAAGAACGTGCTGATCGGCGTCGTTGAAGACGTCGAGGGCGGTTCGTCGCTTTCGGAGGCGATGGCCAAGCACCCGCGCGCATTCAACACGCTGTACACAAAGATGGTGGCCGCCGGCGAGATCGGTGGCGTGCTCGACGTGATCCTCCAGCGCCTCGCCGAGTTCATGGAAAAGGCGCAGAAGCTCAAGCGGAAGGTCATCGGCGCGATGATCTACCCGTTGATGGTCATCATTGTCGCGGTCGTGATCGTGACGGGCATCATGTACTTCATCATCCCGAAGTTCAAAGAGATCTTCGCGGACTTCGGCGTCACACTGCCCGGCATCACCGTCATGCTGACCGAAGTCAGCGCCTGGGTCGCCGGCAACTACCCGACCCAGGGAGCGATGCCCGTGCCCGGCGCGGTGTACATCGTTCTTCTGCTCGTGTTCTCGCCGCTGATCTGGAAGATGATCCGCATGACCAAGCCCGGCCGCGCCGCGACCGACACGGTGCTCCTGCGCGTGCCGGTGCTCGGCGGGCTCATCCGCAAGACCGCGATCGCCCGGTTCACCCGCACGCTCGGCACGCTCATCGCCGCCGGTGTGCCCATCCTCGAGGCGATCACCATCACCAAGGAAACCTCGGGCAACTACGTCTTTGAGAAGGCCCTCGGCAAGGTGCACGACTCGATCCGCGAGGGCGAGACCTTCGCCGGGCCGCTGCGCGAGGCCAAGGTCTGCGACGCCATCGTCGTCAACATGATCGACGTCGGTGAGGAGACGGGCGACATGGACACCATGCTGCTCAAGATCGCCGACAACTACGACGACGAGGTGGACGTGGCGGTCGGCTCGCTCGTGTCGCTCGTCGAACCCCTGCTGGTCGTGTTCCTGGGCGGCGTCGTCGGCACCATCGTGGTGGCGATGTTCATGCCGCTGGTCTCGATGATCGAACAGCTGCAGAAGAAATGATCAAGCACACCCGCCAATCCGTCATACACCGTGCGTTCACGCTCGTCGAGCTGCTGGTGACCATCGCGATCATCGGGATCCTCGTCGCGATCCTCTTCCCCGCCCTCGGCGGCGCATTCGGGACCGCCGACCGCGCCAAGAGCCAGACGCAGGTGAACACGATCGTCACGGCATTCGAGGCGTTCTACGCCGACTTCCAGTACGACCCGCCCTTGGTGGCACCTCCGAAGGATGGTCGCTCCGTCGATCCGCCCGGCATCCGCACCCCCGAACTGCAGGCGAGCGAGTTCGCCGATTACTACTCCGCCGCGGCGGGCAACACCGCCGATGCCTACCGGGCGGCGCGCTACCACAGCGAGTACACCATCGCGGCCTATCTGCTGGGCATGGGTGACCTCAACGGCGACGGACGCACCGTCTACGACGATCGCGCTACCGGCGACCGCGTCGAGCCCAACGAGGACGACGGGCTCGACACCTTCGGCTTCCGCAATCCCGGCGAGTTCCGCGCGTGGAAGAAGCGCGGATCCTCCAACAACTTCAAGCACGAAGCGCCCGGCGTCGGGCGCGAGTACGGCCCCTACATCGAACAGGGCGTCATCAAGGACATCGTGAAGGAGCGGAAGATCGGCGGCAACGGCCGGCCCGACGAGAGCGGCTTCATCACTATGTACGTGATGGTCGATCCCTGGGGAACGCCGTACCGCTACTACCGCAACTGGCCGACACGGTTGAGTGAACGGAGCAACGTTGCCCGCATTCCAGTCGAGCTGCGGAATCCCGACAGCGTGGCGCGCCAACTCGAAGCGGCGAACATCGCCAATGACGACGCCAAGATCATCGACCTCGACCGCGATGCGCTGACCGCCCGCTTCATGGTGCTCGGCGCTGGCGCCAAACCCGGGGATCTCGACACGAACGGCAACGCGATCGCTCCATTTGGAGATGTGCTGGTCAATCGCGACAGCGGCGCGACCACCACGGTGCCCGTGAACGATCCCAACTTCAACATCAACACCATCGATTCCGAGGTGAAGCGCGTGTTGCGTGACTACGTCAAGAGCAACGTGAGAGGCATGCCATGACCCAGCGTCGTCAGACCAACATGGGCTTCACGCTGATGGAGCTGTCGATCACGATCGGCGTGATCCTCATCCTGATGGTGCTGGTGCTGTCGGCGAGCCGGCGTGCGTTCACCGGCCAGGACGAACGGGCCACCAAGAACCTGCTGATCACGCTGGATCGCGCGCTCAGCGAGTACATGTCTGCGGGCAGCAACACTCCGCCGAAGTACGACGCTGAGATGTACGAGAATGTCCCCGGCCCCGACTTCGCGGTCGGTGACAGTGCGAACAACATGGGCGGCGCGGCATTCGCCACGTATCCGTCCGGTGGATCGCGGCACCCCAAGCGCCCGGATGCCGCGGTCTTCATTCGCCAGACGCGCGGCTACGGCGAAGTCGATGCGATCATCAACGGCATCGACTCGCGATTCCTGCAGACCACCATCAGCGGATCGGGAACCAACGTCAACGACCCAGCGGCCGATCCGACCCCTTCGGTCGTGGATATGGCCGCGATCGATGATGCCGCGTGGAAGGAGAAGGACTACGCGTCGCTCGCGCAGACCATCGTGCTGTACGTGCACCCCGGCAATCCGCTGGCGCAGGACCTCTACGGCAAGTGCCTCAACGGACGGCCGTACTTCGTCGCCGCGGGCTTGGACGGCAAAATCGGCATCCGCGCCGAGTTCGCGGAAGTGACCGCTGACGCCGGCGAGCAACTCGCCCTGGCCGAGAAGGCCCTCGCCGACAACATCTATTCCTACAAGCCAGGGCCGTTCAAGAAGGGGATGAACGAACGATGAACCGTCGCGCGTTCACACTCCTGGAGCTGCTGGTGGTGGTGGCGATCATCGTCCTGGGGACGGTGCTGCTCATCCCCGCCTTCGGGTCGATCATCACTTCGGCCAAGTACACCGGCGCCATCAACACCGTTACCGCGACCCTCGGCCAGGCCCGGGCGCTCGCGATCCGCAACGGGCGCGAAACCGGCGTGGTCTTCCTCTTTGATGCCGATCGCGAAGTCTTCACCATGCAGGTGGTGGAGCTGCTCCAGACCGGCGCTGCGCTCACCGAGCGGGCAACCAGTCCCAGCGAGCACACCTACGCCAACGCGTACCGCCCGGCACGCAACACCGTTCCGATCGATCTGCCCGCGGGTACAGGGGTCTACGGCCTGGCCTTTGATATCTCGCCCAATCCGACAACGGGAGTGAACAACGGCGGTCGGATCGACGCGATTACCAACCATTGGTACGCGGGCGAGATCTATGAAGAAAACGGCAACGATGTGATCCCGTGGATCTTCCCGCGCAACGATGCACGCATGTACGTCGAGATTCCCAAGGGCCAGTCTCCCTGGGCCCCGGGACCGAACGCCACCAGCGCGTACTTTCTGAGCAACCAGAATATCCGGCGAGCGATCCGGCAGGCCAACACCTTCTTCGTGCAGTTCTCGCGCGAGGGCAGCATCGTTGACACCGCCGTACAGGGCGGCGTGACGTCAGTGAACTCGTACCTCGAGTTCCCCGACGAGCCGCGAGACCTCGACACCGCGGAATCGGAGCCCTTTGACAAGCCGGCCGTCTTCGACCCCGATGCGCGGCCCCGCAATAACGCGCGGCAGTCCGACAATCCCGAGGTGGTGCTGCGTCCGGTGTCGCGGATCGCGGTGGTGGACCTGAACAAGATGACCCAGGTCGTGGGCATCGAGAAGCCGTGGCTGGTGCGACCGGCAAACTCGGGTGAGCCGCGAAGCGCGGTCTCGTCGCAGGGTCTGATTCGCCAGCGGTACTACAACAACAGCAACACCTCGATCATCAGTTCGTTCATCGACAACAACGCCGAGATCATCTCGTTCAATCGCTACACCGGCAATGCGATCCGGGAGGCCAACCCATGATGAAGCTGCAACGCAATGGTTTTTCGCGTGACGGCTTCACGCTGATCGAAGTGCTGATGGCGGCGTTCATCATCGCGCTGGGTGTGCTGGGCTTGTCGGCGCTCTTCGCCGGCGCCGCCCGCCAGCAGCAGGTGGCGTCGCAGACCACCAGCGCCGTCGTCGTGAGCAACAACGCCGAGGCGATCGTGGCCCGCAACTTCGGCACCATCGACGGGGCAGGATTCGTCGGCGCAGGCAGCCCACTTGAGGGCGTTTGGTACCCGATTCCCGTCCCCGACACTGCCACCGGAAATAACTACTCCGAGGATAACTACCTCTCGATCGACGCCGCGGACAATGGCGATATCGACGGCACGGTCTATTTCCTCGTTGATGAGCCGCAGAGTGTCGTGCTGATGGAATGGCCGCAACGTCAGGACCTCGATGCTGAGTATCGAGTGGCGAGTGCCGCCGATCGCAGTCGAGTGTATTCGCGCGGTGTTTCCGAGCGGGCGCTCCCGCACGGGCGCATCGAGCCCACCAGCCTCACCGAAGTCCGCGTTACCCTCGGGCCGACGAGCGAGACCAGCGACGAGCGCGATCGGGTGCTCTACTTCTCCTACGTCCACGGCTCGGATGTGCGTGCGCAGGTCGACGGCGGGACGCTGCCCACTTCGCCCGATCAGGGCAATGCGATCAACGACTGGGGGACGCTGCCGAGCAGCGCCGACGATCCCGACGATCCGAGTGACGACGAGCGTCTCCTCCGCCTGTTCCCCAACGGACAGGTGAACTACTCGAACTACATTGTGCTCGATGTCGGGCTCGGTCCTGACGCACCGCGCCTGTACACCGACCCCGAGCCCGCTCGCATCCTTGCCATGAACATCGGTACGGTTCGGGATGTCACTGGCCTGCAGATCCGGCGCGTCGAAGTGACCAGCTACAAATGGCGCAATGATCGGCTGATCTCGCTCGAGGACCGGATCGTCTCCAAGGAGGATGCCACGAGCGCCAGCGGGCGCCGCCCCGACATCGGCTACTCGCTGCTCTATCGCCGCTTCAATACCGGCGCCTCGCAGATCGGCGTCTTCACTTATCAGCTCACCCCGGTGGACGGCACCGCGCTCCGTCCGACCGGGACCGTTCGTGCCGGCGAGCCCCTCTTTGTTCCCAAGGAGCGGAAGTCGGAGCTCGATAACGGCGACGCTCCAGTCCGTAAGGCCACTGGAGTGGACCTTGCGTACGACAACGTCAACAAGAACTACTACATCAGTGTGCCGCAGGACAACGAAGATATTCGTTGGGTCGCCGAGCCCGGACAGTTGCTGGTGATCTCGGAGCGAGAGTCGCAATCAGCGATCACAAATCTGTTCTCGGGAGCCGATCTTCCGGTGCGAGTGCTCCGCAAAACGAGAGTAGGGAACACGATTCGTGCCGACCTTGACCGAGTGCCCCGGTCGGCGGGTGAGTCGATGCTGCTGAACCTGAACCAGACACTGGATGTCTCCGTGTGGGCCGTTCAGGAGACCGTCAAGAGCCGTCGCAGCAACGCGACGTGGAAGCTCTCCCCGCTCGATTTCCGTGTGATCCAGGTGCGATAAGTGATGAACAAGCCGTCTGAGATCATCTTGGTCGCCGGGAGCGCACGCGGGCGCGCGGGCTTCACCCTTGTTGAGATGCTCGTCGCGGTCGGCGCGGTGCTGCTCCTCTCCATCGGCATCGGGCAGGTGTTCAAGCAGGTCAGCAAGCTGGTCGGCACCGGCTCCGCGGTCGCGGAACTCGACCAGTATGCGCGCTCCATCGAGCGTCAGCTGCGCGACGATTTCGCGGCGCTCGCCCTCACGCCCTCCGACCAGACCTTCCTCGCCATCCGCGGTCGGCGTGTCGGCGATGTGAACGGCCGTGGCGGCATCGGCAGCGCCAACTCGGGGGAACGCAACATCTACCTTCGGCGCGACGACATCGACGCCGAACTCCGCGGCGGCGTGAGCGACTCCTACGGCACCGGTGGACGCGGCATCAGCCCGCGGCTCGATGAGATCATGTTCCTCGTGCTCGGCGGGCAAGACGGCTACGCCTCTTCCGAACGCGGCAAGAACAACGAGCAGACGCTCATCACCGCGCCGGTCGCGCGCGTCTACTACGGCCACGGCTTGCGCCCGGCCGGGCCGGTGCTGGAGGACTTCAGCACGCCGTACGACACCTCGCGACCGCTCAACGACACGCTCGGCGGACCGCGCAACATCCCGATTCGGAACGTGCTCCCCGACGGCATCAGTCCCTCGACGCCGTACGCCCAGCAGAAGTGGGGCGATGCCTTCGGAGTCGAGAACTCGCGCAATCAGTTCGCCGGCGACTTCGTCCTGCTGCGTCAGCAGATGCTCCTCTACGGCGGCCTGGCCGCGGGATACGCCGGGAACAATCCGCAGGACCCGGTCATCGGCGACAGCCGCGAGTACGCCCCCTTCATTCGTGATCTTGAAACAGTGACTCGCGTGTTCGCGACGCCCCTCTTTGATATTTCGCCCTCCGATCTGCGGGAGCCTCCCGGTATTCCGGAAGTGGACCCGCAGTATTCCCAACCGCGATTGATTCGTCACGGCCGCACCGACATCTGCGGGCAGAACCCCGACGATGTGCGTCGCTGGCTCGAAGGGCTGGGCCCCGTTGATTCCAGCAACCCCAGCGGTGTCTACGCCGACGCCACGGCGTTTGACGGTGGTTTGTTCAACGAGCCCAACCTGACGGATCCTGCCTTTGTTTCCAACCAGGGGATCACCACCAATCAGGTGGATCGCCCCCTGTGGTCACTGATCAGGCCGGGAGAGAACGGGGCCGCGCCGACCGCTGCGAACGTGCTCGCGAACAACTTGCGGTCGCTGCAATCGGCCATCGCCGGCTGCTTCTCCCGCATCCTTGCCGAGAGTGAACCGACGCCGATCGTGCGTGAAGAAGTCACCTCCGGCGGCCAACTGGTCTCAGATCCCGCCGACGCGCTCATGGACCTGCATGCCACGCTCGCCACACGCTGCAGCAACTTCGAGGTTGCGTGGTCGGACGGCACGGTCTGGCGCGGCAACAACGCCAGCGGCAGCGCCACCCAGCCGCTCCGCGTGGACATCAACAGCGACGGCACTCCCGAGCACGTCTACAACCTCGGCGACATCGTGTGGTTCGACTACGACTACCCGCGTCGGATGCTCGAACTCGCGCCTCCGATCGGTGGTGGACCGGCGTACGCCGCCGCGGCGCCTGGCATCCGGCCCGAGATCCTCAGTAAATCTTCGTCGTACCACTTCAGCGATCAGGTCGGCGACGACACGCGCCGCGAGCGCCGCCTCAACACGCTCCCGAACAACAACGCGTTCGTCGCCAAGTACGACGTCAATGCCACCGGAGGCGTGGACACCGAGTACCTCGCGATCTGGGGTTTCCGCGAACCGACCTCGTCCGGGACGTACGCGGGTCCCTGGGTGAAGCCGCGGCTCATCCGCATCCGCATGACCCTGCACGACACCCAGTTCCGCATCGCGGGTGGTCGGCGGTACGAGTTCATCTTCAGTATCGATCAGAACTGATTCTTCCAGTCCGGGAGCCCCAGCCGGCGGGGCAGTGTGTTCCAGCAGCAGCCGGCATGACGGAGGTGTGACGTGAGTCGAACCAACCCCATGAACCTCGTCCGGCGTCCGCTTCCCCGCGGCAAGCGTCGGGGCACCGTAATCGTTCTCGCGCTGGCGGTGCTCGCGATCCTGGCGATCGCGGCGGTGGCGTACGTGAGCGTGGTTCGCATCGACCGCGAGAGCGCCGCTGCGATCTCCCAGCGCGCCAACTACGAGCAGCAGGTCAATGCCGTCGTGTCGCACATCGGCGGCCTCCTGGCGGCGGATCTTTTCGGCAACAAGATCGTGACCAACGCGGTGCCCCAGACCCTGCGCGGCGGTGTCCGCGTCTGGCCGCGAGCGTTTGAGGATTCTGAGAGTTGGGACTACCCGACCAGCGACGTCTTCTGGCGAAACCCGGCGCAGACCACCGAGGATCAACCTCTCGATCCGTCGAACATCAACATCGACCGCCGAGTGGCGCGTCCGGATGATGCGTGGCTTGCCGCGCTCGAGCCGCGGTGGAACTACTCCAACCTCGAGAACACCCGCTACTGGCCGCAGATCTCGAACCTGCGGAGCGCATACACCTGGAATCAGCGGACCAACCAGTGGGAACGCGGCGATGGCCGCTTCGTGGACCTGCTGCAGTGGTTCCTTCAGCCGCGCAACGGGCGTGCGAACCCGGCGATCAATCTTGGCGAAACCGGCAACGGCAATGTCGCGATGGGTCCGGAGTTCGGCTTCGACAACGGCAATGACAGCCGCCTGACGGGTGTGTTCAACACGCAGATGGCGGAGTTGGATTTCGCGGATCCCGCTTCCGCACCGCGGGAGGCGTTGGAGCCCTCAGACGAACGCATGTGGGCCGACGCCGACGGCGATCTCAAGCCCGACGCCCGCTGGCAGCAGCTCGATGCGCTGGGCAACCTGTACGGCCTCAACTGGGTCGTCGCGGCCCGCATCATCGACGCCTCGGCGCTCGTGAACGTGCAGACCGCCATCGAGTTCCCCTATGAAGCGAACTTCGGTATCCCGTCCGCTCCGAGCTTCGGGCGTCAGTTCGTGGACGTCATGGGCACCGGCAGATCGCCGGCGGATGTCGATCTACTCCGTCTCATGAGCTACGCAAACGTCAACTATCCCGGGGAGACGGATGTCCGCCCGGGCATTTTCGACGCGGATATCTCGATCAACCAGATCGACGATCAGTTCGAGGAGCACCTGCGCCTGAGTCTCGGCGTGGAGTCGGTGGTCAACGATCTGCGTGAAGTGAACGGTACGTACCCCGACGACACGGCGTTCCAGACCGACCCCAAGCAGCAGTACGCCAACTGGGAGCGCAGCAACCCGCTCACGACGGTTCAGCGCGAAGCGCTCTTCAGCTACGCGACTTCGACGATCGAGCGCCCGGTTGCGCCGGCCGCGACCAGCTACCCGCGTCGCGACATGCTGGATCTTTTCAGCTTCTATGCGACCAACAACGCCAACGTCCTCTCCAAACTCGAACAGCGCTTCGACGGGCCGGAGACCAATCAGGGCTACCTGCCGGATGCCGATTCATCGGCCGCTGTTTCTGCATTCGGTCCGATGCGCAGCGCTGAGAGAACCGATGAGATCCGTCGGTTCGACGGCGGCGTCGCCAATAGCTCCCCCGAACCTTCGGCGCAGCGGATCAAGATGGATATCCGGCGATTGCTGACCATGGTCAGCGGCGTTGGCCAGATCAGCCCGGTGCCGGTGATCAATGACGCGATCCGCAATCGCACCGACTCCTTCGACAGCCTCTACTCCCAGCAGAAGATCCGCCTCGGCCAGCTCGCCGGCCTGAACCCGGGACGAGTCGCCGATCGGAACCTGGTCCAGCGGGTCTTCGGTTCGCTGGTGTGGGCGCTGGCGCCGCTCGCGACTAATCAGCCGCTCATGCCCGGAGTGGTGGCGAACACCACCGCCAACGCCGCGGTGCCGGATTCGTCCGCGCATTACGGCGGCGGCATACTGGCGGACAGCCCGGCGTACCTCACGCAGCAGGCACGACTCGGCAGCCCGCCCATCAACGCCGCCTATGCGGTCGCACGTGCCGCTTCGATGACCGTGAACCTGCTCGACGCGATGGACACCGATGGCTCGAGCACCCAGCCGGTCCCGAGTGCGATCCGCCTCTACAACAATGTCGAAGGGGCGGCGAGTCCCACGGGCTTCTACGTGGACACCCGCTTGACGCACGGCGATATCCCGCCCGCGCTGCTGCCCACGGCGTACCTGGGCGACGCCACCGGCGGCACGACGTTCTTCGGTGTAGACCGCCAGCCGTTCCTTCGTCAGGCGTATGCGCTCGCGGTGTATCAGAACGATGACTTCGTGTCGGGCGAAGCGCCTGATGTGCTTGTTGACGGCGGCGATCCGCGTCACCACCTCGGCTCCATCATTGCATTCGAGATCGGCAATCCCTGGTCTGAGGCTCTGGACCTTTCTCAGTACCGGGTGCGCCTGCAGACCTCGGCAGCCGAGTGGCTCGAGTTCGATCTCTCGTCCGTGGTGAATCCCCCGGAAGGCAACGACTTTGGTGTTCCCACCGTTCAACCCGGCGATCGCATCGTGTTCTACTGGCAGGCCACCAATCCCGATTTCAATCTGGCGCCGAACGTCACCTGGGAGAAGATCCTGACTTCAGGAGGCAACTCGTGGCGCAACCGGATGAACGCCGCGGGCGTCGTCACCATTCAGTTGAATCGCGCCGGGCTGAACGTCAGCGGCACGCCCTTTGACCCGGCGAATGATGACTCCATCCCGTTCCAGGCATTCGGCGGCTCGCTGGAGGCGCCATTCCTGCTTGTCCGCAAGCAGACGGGCAGCATGCCGTCGGAGGTCATCGTTGACCGCATGACCCCGCCGGTGGGCAACGGCACTCGGTTCCCCGGCATTCTTGAAGCAGCCCGCTCTTACCCAGTGCTTGCCATCCCCGGCTACAGCGGCACAGAGACCGGCTGTGCTCGCGTTGCGGTCGAGTCCAGCTTCTCGCGCCCCATCACGAATGCCGACGGTTTCCCCGGCTACGTGATCGAACGGCGTCAGAGCAACAGTCTTTCAAGCAACACTGCGACTCCAATCGAGCAAGTGTGGTTTGTCGACGACAGTATGGGCGTCGCGGACTGGGTCGCTGAGAACACGCTTGATACCTCGGCGCTGCTCACCCTCGGCACCGATGTCGGCAGCATCCCGGCGGTTCCATTCCAGCTGTTCGTTCCCAATCGCCCGCTTGAATACCTCAGCGAACTGCTGCTCGTCAGCCCCTTCTGCCACACCTACGTTCACCGCGACATCAACGGCGCGATCAACACCGGCAACCCCGTGCTCACCGACGCGTGGGACATGGCGCCGACCAAGGTGAACCCGTGGACCACCTTCAGCGAGTACCTCGGGTCGGATTGGGAGTTTTATGTCGACGCTCCCTCCAACAGCCGGGTCAATCGGTACCTCGGCTTGCTCGACCCATCGCGCTATGTGCTGAATGGGCCGAACATGTTCTATAACGGCCGGGACATTCCTGATGCCCTCACCGTCCCGCTCGCCCTGCGCATCGTCGAGCCGTTCGATGCGCTCTCGCCGCGCACCGATGGCACCCTGGTCCAGGGGCGGATCAATATCAACACGGCCCCGCCGGAAGTCGTGGCGTGCCTGCCGCTGGTGGCGCCGCAGTACCCGGTGTTTGTCGGTTCCGCTTCGGGTGGGCTTGATGCGGTGACCGATGCCATCGACCCCGTGAACGGGCGTCCCGCGCCGTTCAGCCGTGTGGCGACGTTCTTCCGGTACCGCGACCGGATCGGCGTCAACGACAACCCTGATGCATCGCTCTCGTTCCAGCAGCCGTCGCAAGCGGACCTCACGGGCATCGTCGGGCTTCGTGGGTATCCGAGCGCGGGGAATCTCTATTCCAACTCGCTTATCCCGCGCGGGCTCACCACCACCGCCGAACTCGCGATCCTGCAGCCCTGGGATCCGACGATCTACGGCAACCTGGACACCACCGTTGCAAGCTCACCGGCGCTCGCTTCCCAGTACTTCCTGCAGGTTGGCGGCGACGCGAGCAATACCTCGAACAACGCCGCGGCCGGCACCATCAACCAACTCGACACCTACAACCCTTCCTATGGCGGAACCTCGCTGGTCGGTGGAACGCTCGATGTCATCGACGACCCCGAAGAGCGTCTGGCCATCTACCGCGCCATCTCGAACATCGTCTCCACACGTTCGGACGTCTACATCGCGTGGTTCATTCTCCGCGGGTACGACCCGGACATCATTGAGGGAATCACGGTCGATGGTGGGAACAGTCCGACACTCCAGCAGGCGCAGGATGCGATGAACGGCACCAGCGGCGCGGCCGATGCGTTCCCGTTGACGCCCACCTACGAATCCCGCTGGCTCGTCGTCTATGACCGTTCGAACTGTGTGAAGCCCAGCGATCGGCCGCGGATTCTCATGCAGGTGGAGCTGCCGCCGGCCAAGCCGTAAGGCTCGGTTCAGTACCGCGGGACCTTGGGGTCCACTTCGATCGACCAGCGTTCGATCCCGCCCGCCATTGAGCGGGCGGTTTCAATTCCGGCCTTGCGGAGGAAGTTCGCCACCTGCAGCGAGCGGACGCCGTGGTGGCAGTGGACGATCACGTGCTCGGCCTCGCTGGCGTCGATCTCGTTGAGGCGCGCGGGGGTGTCGCCCATCGGGATGTGCACCGCGCCGGCGATCCGGGCGATGGCGTATTCCTCGTCGGTGCGGCAGTCGATCAGCAGCACCGATGCGGGATCGGCGCGGAGCAGGTCGCTGGTTTCGCGGGGGGTGATCTCGAGGTCGCTCACGGTCAGGCGCCCGGGGTCGCGGCGGGGGCGATCTCGGGGC
>JBGSZV010000239.1:0-5833 GCA_041750235.1 Phycisphaerales bacterium | reverse complement strand
GACCCACCGACCGACGGGCATCGAATCTGCTGCCGGGGAGCGGCGCAGCGCGATTGACAACCGCCGGGTGGCGGTCCGGCGCATGCGCTTCGCGCTCGCGCTGCACGTGCGGACGCCCGTTCCCATGGGCGAGATCGGCAGCGAACTGTGGCGCAGCCGACGGCGTGTGGTGAAGGACGACGCCGGGAAACTGAGCGGCCGCATCTCCTGCAGCCCGAATCACCACGATTTCCCGTCCCTCATCGCCGAAGCGCTGGATGTCATGGCCGCCGCCAACTGGGATCCCAAGAAGGCGGCACTACGGCTGGAAGTCTCGATGAGCCAGCTCGTGCGGTTCCTCAAGGACTATCACCCGGCGATCGAACTGGTGAACCGCGAGCGCGCCGAACGCGGCGAGCATGCGCTCAAGTGAGCGTCAATCCCAAATGGCCGTGAAGTCGGCGGCTTCCTTGCCGGCCTTGGTGAAGATGCCGAGGTAGCTGTTTGCGGGGTTGCCGGGTTCGTCGAAGAAGCGGTTGTCCGCGGGATCGCCGTAGCCGTTTTCAAAGCTCATGTGGTTGTCCGAGTACGCGACGTTGCCTGACCACTTGCCGTTCTTCAGCGTGAGGGATCTCGGGTTGCCCAGCACGATCGACGGGGACACGCCGGTGATGTGCGGTCCGCGATTCGAAAGAACGGGATGATCCTGATTGAAAGTGTTTCTCCACCGCGAGAGCCGCGCGGAGTCTGGCTGCAGATGCGCGTAGGAAACGTTACCAGGCTGCGTCCGCTTGAAATCTGCCGACAGCGCCGGATCCCACAACGCCATTGCCGGATTGGCGGCGGACGACGGGCGCGTAAGTTCGTATCCCTGCATTACTCGGACGTTCCCACGCTCCATCGTCGAAACCAGCATCTCAGGCGTGATCATCTCGTTGAATACGAGCACGGAAAAGATGTTCGCAGTCGTGTTCTTCGCTTCCGCCTCCGACGCGATCGTGGCATTGGCCGCGTCGAGTGTTGAGGGAAGTGGGTACGAGCCGTCCCCGATGTTCGCCCACTGGGTCATCGCCTGCATCAATCCGCGAAGCTGCGACGAATCTTTGAACCACTCCATCGCCTGCCGTTCGGCGCGGACTCTTACCGCAAACGGGATCACTATGAACCCGAGCAAGGCAGCCACGCCCAAAAGAGCAATGCACTCCACTCGAGTGAATCCTGTCCGTCGCGACATCGCGGGCTCCTTCCCCTCAAAATACGCAGATTCCCGCTGGCTGTTGCCGCGCACGGAGCACGTCCCCCGCCCCGGCTACACTTTCCCCTCCATGACCACCATGACCGCCCCCACCCCCTCCAAACTCGTCACCGAACCCGTCCGCTCCGGCGTCGCCGCCGAGATCAGTGCGATCACCGCCCTGCGCCACGAGCTGCACCAGATCCCAGAGGTGATGTTCACGGAGCACAAGACCAGCGGGCTGGTCCAGCGAGAGCTCAAGGCGCTCGGGATCGAGCATCGCGACGGCCTCGCGGGAGGCACCGGCGTCCTGGGGTGGCTGCCCGCGAACGCCCCCGGCGTCGATTGGCTGAAGGCCCCCACCGTCGCTCTTCGGGCCGACATGGATGCCCTCCCGATCCTCGAGGACACCGGCGTCCCGTACACCAGCAAGACCCCCGGAGTCATGCACGCCTGCGGGCACGACGGCCACACCGCCATCGCCCTCGGCGCCGCCCGCGTGCTTTCCAAGCTGACGGATCGCCCCAACAACGTGCTCTTTGTCTTCCAGCCCGCTGAAGAAGGCGGTGCCGGAGGCGAGAAGATGTGCCTCGACGGGTGCCTTTCTGGCAAGGTCTTGGGGCGTCCCGCCAGCGTGATCTACGGCCTTCACGGCTGGGGGGACATCACGGTCGGCCATGTCGCCACCCGCGACGGCCCGCTGCTGGCGGCCACCGATGAGTTCGACGTCACCATTCACGCCAAGGGCGCCCACGCCGCGTACCCCCATCTCTCGATCGACCCGGTCGTGGTGGCCGCACAGATCGTGGTGGCGCTGCAGACAATCGCCAGCCGTCGGTTCAACCCGATGGACCCGGTGGTCGTCACCGTCGCCGGACTGCAGTCAGGGGGCGAGGCCCATAACGTGATCCCCGACTCGGCCCACCTCATGGGCACGATCCGGACGCTCAAAACCGAAACTCGCGCCTTTGCCGAGGCGGAGTTCCGCAAGATCGTGACGGGGATCGCCGCGTCCATGGGCGCCCGGGCGGAAATCAACTGGCTGGTGGGCTACCCGGTGACCTCCAACAACCCTCAGACCGCCGCCCGATTCCGGACCGTGGCACGGGAGGTGGTGGGCCCCGCAAAGCTCCACGAACGCGAGCACCCGACCATGGGCGGCGAGGACTTTGCCTTCTACGGCCAGCACGTGCCGTCCTGCTTCTACTTCCTGGGACTGCGACCGGAAGGTGCCGATAGCTACCCGGGCCTGCATACGCCGAAGTTCGACTTCAACGATGCCGCACTCCCGGTCGGGGTCGAATTGATGGCCGCTCTGGCCTTGCGCGGGGCCTGAAAGCGTCAAACAACCCATTGTGACGCCGAACTTCCCTTGATTCGGGAAGGGGAATTGTCATCTCAACCGTTGACAGCCGGGGCGGCATGAAGCACTATTCACGCTAGGAAAAGGGAAGAAAGCGTCGCAGCGGCGCGCCCACAGGGCGGGGGATACGTCCCAAGGGCACGCAACGCGCTTCATGCGCGGCCGCGAAACTTTCAAACCCAGTGTCACGTCAACAACGCGTTTCGCGTTGGGTTTGGATTTTCACCAGAGAGGGAGTGGACATGAAGAACATGGTTATGAGCGCGGCCGCCATTGCGCTGCTCGCGGGCTCGGCACTTGCTGAGCGGACGTACTCGGTTTATGACAGCACCCAGATTGTCGACCTGAACGGCAACCCCGTTCGTCTCGACGGCCAGCGCTCGCCCGGCTCGAACGAGATCTTCTCGGTTTTCACCGGCCTCGCGACCTCGAGCAACGGCCTCGTGCTCGTTGAGAGCGGCACCGCTCCCGCTCGTGACGATCTCGTCAACTATGACGGCGTCTCCGAGCAGATCAACGACTACATCAACATCGCTGGCACCGGCGCCCTCGGCCAGACCCGCTTTGTGACCGAGTCGAAGGTCGTCTCCGGTGGCAGCAGCCTGCTTTCGATCTCCATCACCAGCTCCGGCGACCTCTGGCCGTCCGGCCTGGCCACCGGCGGCTTGGGCCTCACCCGCGGCGCGGTTGGCATCGGCCTCAACCTCGGCGCTCTGCTCGGCAACGATCCCCTCAAGTGGACCCCCACCGGCCAGCCCGGCAGCGTCGTCACCGCCGCTGAACTGATCTTCACCGACTCGAGCGGCGTCAGCGCTCCTGTTCCGCTCAACCCCGCCACCTTCTTCGGCGGCGCGGCCGGCTGGAGCGGCATCTTCGGCGTCGTGTTCAGCGACACCACCAGCCCGACGGGCGTGACCGGCTTCAACACCACCGGCATTACCCTCAACCTCACCGTCAGCAAGATCCCGGCTCCGGGCGCTGCTGCGGTGTTCGGGCTCGCCGGTCTCGTTGCGGCTCGTCGTCGTCGCGCGTAATCGGTTGGTTCTGATCATCTGATCTCCGCAGCCCCCGCCGGTGTGTCCCGGCGGGGGCTGTCCTTTTTGGGGTCAACGGAGAGTGATCCAGCCGCCCTACAGTCCGTTGTGCCCGACGATCCGGACTCGCCCATTGCCGACGCCGAGGGGCTCCTCCCGCCTTCCACGCCGCCCGGCTGGGGAGTCGAATCACGCCCCGAACGGCTCGGACGATTGCTCCGCAAGGCGCGCGAGTTGAGCCGTGTGCCGGGGGTGTACCTGATGAAGGACGCCGCCGGAGTCGTGCTCTACGTCGGCAAGGCGTCGAGCCTGCCCGACCGGGTCAGCAGCTACTTCGTCCCCTCCGCGGAACTGGGCTTCAAGAAAGAGCCCATGCTGGAGGTCGTGCACGACTTTGATGTGCTGGAGTGCGAAGGCGAGTGGGAAGCACTCCTCACCGAGAACAGGCTGATCAAGGACATCCGCCCACGGTTCAACGTTCGCCTGACCGACGACAAGACTTTCCCTTACCTCGTGATCACCCAGCGAGAAGACTTCCCCCGCGTCATCGTGTCGCGAAACCCCTCCGCTCCCGAGTTTCGCGGCGCCAAGATCTTCGGTCCCTTCACGAACGCCGGAGCGTTGCGAGACGCGGTGCGCATCCTGCAGCGGGTGTTCAAGTTCCGTACCTGCAAGCTGGATATTGTCGAAGGCGACCCGAAGAACCGCTCTTTCCGACCCTGCCTTCTCCACTCCATCGGCCGTTGCACCGCACCCTGCGCCGACCGCATCACCAAGGCGTCCTACGCCGAGGACACCGACCGATTCATCCGCTTCCTCGAAAGCAAGCGCAGCACCATGCTCCGCGAAATGAAAGCCGAGATGCAGCAGGCCTCGATCGACCTGCGCTTCGAGCGTGCCGCCATCCTGCGCGACCAGATCAGGGCGATCGAAAAGCTCGGCGAGCGAGGCGAACGCGGCGAGGGCTGGCAGCCCGAAACCGAGCAGCTCATGCACCTGGACCCCCGCAAGGGTCTTAGGAGCCTGCAGAAGACGCTCGGACTCGACGACCCCATCCGATGCCTCGAGGCCATCGACATCGCGCACCTGCAGGGAGGGGAAACCGTCGGCAGCAAGGTGTGCTTCGTCGACGGCCGACCGCTCAAGAACCAGTACCGCCGGTATCGCATCCGCAGCGTTGACGGCGGGAACGACGACTACTCCAGCATCCGCGAGGTCGTCAGCAGGCGGTACCGCGAAGCCGGCGCCGGACACGAGTTGTACCCCGATGTGATCCTCATCGACGGCGGTCTCGGTCAGCTCCACGCCGCGCAGGAAGCATTCGCCAGCCTCGGCATCCGGCCACCCATGGTGATCAGCCTCGCCAAGAAAGAAGAGCTGATCTACGCACAGGATCGCGGCGAGCCGATCCGTCTCGGACGCGACAACCCCGGCCTCCGCCTGTGCCAGGCCATCCGCGACGAAGCGCACCGCTTCGCCCAGCACTATCACCATGTCCTCCGGCGCAAGCGCACCCTCGAGGAAGATTGAGCCTCCCCGCCTCTCGGGTAGCATGCCCATCATGCGTCCGATCGCTCGCTCCCTGCAGCTGCTTGCCGCCGTGCTCCTCTCGGGATGTGCCGGTTCCGGCTCGCGCTCGGTCACGCTGGAGGTCACTTCAAACGCGACCGATGGCACGCCGCAACCGGTCAGCAGCGCTTTCGTCCGCGCCATCCCGATGGCGTCATCGCCGATGCCGTTGCCGATCAACTCCAAAACGCTTCAGGAACTCGGCAACCTGAAGAAGGACGCCGACTTCACGGACACGCAGGGCCGCGTGACGCTCACGATCGCCTCGGTGCGACCCTTCATCATTGAAGTTGCCAACCCTTTCACGGCAACCGATTCACTCGGCGAAGTGTGGCGGGGAGACTTCGACCCGGAATCGGGAAATCTGACAGCGCAGCCCACCGATTCGAAGCTGAGTGTTCGAATCGTGCAGTAAGTCGCTGCTTATTCCGGGCGTGCGACCACCGGCTCGGTCACGGTATCGCTTTCATCACCGGTGGGATCCGCTTCGCTTGTCGATGCGGGTTCTGAGTCTTCCGACGATTCGTCGTCAGCTTCGGTATCGAGATCCGAATCCTCGTCCGAGTTCTCCTCGGCGACAGCTTCCGCCGCGGCGTCACCTCCTGCAGCCGCAGCGTTCACCGGCCCGCCCGGACCGCCCGGACCGCCGGGGCC
>JBGSZV010000238.1:0-10663 GCA_041750235.1 Phycisphaerales bacterium | reverse complement strand
GGCGCGGGGGTAAAACAACGCGACTCCGGCGTCGAGGGCGGCCGGAGTCGCGGTGGGGGCGACGGGATCAGCAGGCGCTTACGCGCTGCGACGGCGGCGGAGGGCCGGGATCGCGGCGAGACCGAAGAGTCCGGCGGTTCCGGCGGCGGGGACTTCGAGAATGGCGCGGAGGTTGGCGACGCCGGTAATGGGGTCACCCCCGAAGGAGAAGAGGCTCCAGGAGCTGCCGTTATTGAACGCGGCGTTTGAGGTGTAGAAGCCGGCGAACTGGCCGACGCCGGAGGAGCAGGTGAAGCCGAGCTGGCCGTCGGAGCTGAAGTTCTGGACGCCGATGCTCCAGCCGAAGTTGTTGAAGCCGCCAGAGAGAGCGATGTTGGGGAGATCGATGACGACGTTGAAGAACGAGACGAGGTTGTCGCCGGTGGCGGGGATGGCGACGTTGCTGATGGTGGTGGAGTAGAGGGTGGTGCCGGGGCCAAAGACGAGGCCGCTGGGGTCGCCGTCGTTGAAGGTGAAGGTGAGGTCGGTGGTGCCGCCGGTGATGGTGTCGAAGACGGCGAGGGGCAGGGTGATGCGTGTCACAACTTCGGGGGCGGACGAACCGGTGCCGATCCAGCCGGAGTCGCCGTAGCGAATGCTGGATGACGTGGACGAGTTGAAGGGGGTCAGGAAGCCGTTGTCCCAGGCGCTGTCGAAGACAACCTGAGCGGACGCGGCGGCGGTGCTGACGGCAATGACCAGCGCAGCAGCGCTGGCGGACGTGGTGAATCGCATTCTCTTTCCTCCTGAATCGGTGCAGACAAAAACCGGACCCCAAGGCCCGGCCCCGCGAAGAAGCTAGCACCTCAGTGGACTGGCTGGAAGCGATTTCGGTTGCGAAGGGATGCTCAGACGCTGAAGTACTTGGCGTCGGGGTGGTGGACGATGATGGCGCTCGTGCTCTGTTCGGGTTCGATCTGCCAGTTCTCGGTCAGACGGCAGCCGATGCGTTCGGGCTTGAGGAGGCGGAAGAGCTTTTCCTGGTCGCTCATGTCGGGGCAGGCGGGGTAGCCGAAGCTGTAGCGCGACCCTCTGTAGTGCTGGGTGAAGAGTTCCTTGATGCGCGGCGAGTCTTCGCCGGCGATGCCGAGTTCCATGCGCATGCGCTTGTGCCAGAGTTCGGCCAGGGCTTCGGCGCACTCGACGCCCATGCCGTGGAGGTAGAGGTATTCGGCGTACTCGTTGTTGTCGAAGAGCTTGCGGGTGGCGTGGCTGACTTCTTCGCCCATGCTGACGCAGGAAAGGCCGATGATGTCCCGTTCTCCCGAATCGACGGGCTTGAAGAAGTCGGCGATGCAGAGGTTCTGGCGGCCGGATTGGCGCGGGAACTTGAAGCGCTCGAGTTCGCGGGTCGGGTTCTCGGGGTCGAAGATGACAAGGTCGTTGTGGTCGGAAGCGGCGGGGTAGTAGCCGTAGACCACGCGGGGGCGGAGGATGCGGCCGGCCTTGCACTGCTCTTTGAGGCGCGCGAAGAGGGGCTCGATCTCGTTCTTGATCTGGGCGTCATAGTCGGCATCCGACTTCTTGCCCTTCTTGTACTGCCACTGGCCGCGGAAGAGGGCGACCTTGTTGATGTAGGGGTAGATCTCGTCGAGGTCGATCGCTTCGATGACGCGTGAGCCGAGGAAGGGGGCGACGGGGACCTTCACGTCGTTGCGGACGCTGCTCTTGGTGAGCGTGGCGACGCCGCCGGACTCGCGGAGTTCTTCGTCGATCTCTTCCTGACGCCGGGCGCGGGAACGCTGGACAACGGTCTCGGCGTCGGCGCGTTTCTTGAGACGCTCGGAGATCTCGGTGTCGATCTGATTGAGCGACTTGGCGACGAGGTGGTCCATGAAGCGGAGGCCTTCGAAGGCGTCCTTGCCGTAGTAGGTGTTGGGGTAGACGCCGCGGAGGTCGGATTCGGCGTAGAAGCGGGTGAGGGCGGCGCCGCCGAGGATGACGGGGACCTTCATGCCGAGGGAGTTCATCTCCTCGAGGTTATCGCGCATGACGCCGACAGATTTGACGAGGAGGCCGGAGAGGCCGATGGCGTCGGCATTGTGCTCTTTGAACGCCTTGAGGATCGCGCTGACGGGCTGCTTGATGCCGAGGTTGACGACGCTGTAGCCGTTGTTGGAGAGGATGATGTCGACCAGGTTCTTGCCGATGTCGTGAACGTCGCCCTGCACGGTGGCGAGGATCATCTTGCCCTTGGTCTGGCCCTCGATCTTCTCCATGTGGGGCTCGAGGTGCTTGACGGCGGTCTTCATGACTTCCGCGCTCTGGAGTACGAATGGGAGCTGCATCTCGCCGGAGCCGAAGAGTTCGCCGACGGTCTTCATGCCGTCGAGCAGATGGTCGTTGACGATGGCGAGAGCCGGATACTTTGCGAGCGCCTGATCGAGTGAAGCGGTGAGGTCGCGGGTCTCGCCGTCGATGATGTGGCGGCGGAGGCGCTCTTCGAGGGGCAAGTCCGCGAGCGATTCCTTCTTCTTGATGACGCCGCCTTCGGCATCGTCGGGGAAGAGGTTGATGAAGACGGTGAGGGGGTCGAAGTTCTCACGGCGGCGGTCGTAGATCAGATCAAGGGCGGCGTTCCAGCGCTCGTCTTCGATCTTGTTGCGGGGGAGGATCTTGCTGAAGTGGACGATCGCGCCGGTGAGGCCGGCGGCGATGAGTTCGTGGAGGAAGACGCTGTTGAGCACCACGCGGGCGTGGGGCTTCAAGCCGAAGCTGACGTTGGAGAGGCCGACGACGCTGCCGCAGTCGGGCATCGCCTTCATGATCTGACGCGTGCCCTCGATGGTCTCGAGCGCGAGGCGGCGGTCGGCCTCGACGCCGGTGGTCACGGGCAGGACCAGTGGATCGAACAGGATGTCGTGTGCAGG
Organism: Phycisphaerales bacterium; assembly: GCA_041750235.1. Lineage (GTDB taxonomy): Bacteria > Planctomycetota > Phycisphaerae > Phycisphaerales > UBA1924 > JBGSZV01. Next base: position 7,754 of record JBGSZV010000238.1, on the reverse strand, counting down.
GATGGCGTACTTCTTTGTGGCGAGGTCGTGCATCCGCTGGGCGATGGCGAGCTTGCGCACGGCCGTCTTGCCCATGGCCTCGACGGGGTCTTCGTCGATGGTGCCCATGATGATCGCGGCGCCATAGGTGCGGGCGAGCGTGCAGATGTGACCGAACTTCTCTTCGCCGTCTTCAAGATTGGTCGAATTGATGATGCACTTGCCGGGGGCGTGCTTGAGGCCGGCTTCGATGACGTCGACCTGCGTGGAGTCGATCATGAGCGGGGCGCTGACCTGGCGGGCGAAGCGCTTGATGACCTCGGTCATGTCGCGGACGCCGTTGCGGCCGACGTAATCGACGCAGACGTCGAGGACATGGCTGCCGTCGCGGACGAGTTCCTTGCCCATGGAGACGAGGCCTTCCCAGTCGTCCTTGGCGAGGAGGTTCTTGAAGGCGCGGCTGCCGTTGGTGTTGGTGCGTTCGCCGACAATGAGGAAGCTGTTGTCCTGGCGGAACTCGGCGGTGGAGTAGAGGGATGAGCAGCCGGGCTTGGCGGGGGTTTTGGCGATGACTTTGCGAGGGCGGGTGCCGATCGCAAGGGCGAGCTGCTTGATGTGCTCGGGCGTTGTGCCGCAGCAGCCGCCGACGATGCCGACGCCGTCGTGCTCGACGAAGCGGAGTTGCGCCTCGGCGAAGGGCATGGGCTTGAGGGGGTAGTCGGGTTTGCCGTCGAGGAGGACGGGGAGGCCGGCGTTGGGGATCACGCTGACGCAGCGGTTCCAGTGACGGCCGAGCCACTGGATGTGCTCTGTCATTTCGAGTGGGCCGGTGGCGCAGTTGAGGCCGAGGGAGATGATGGGGTAGTTGCCCACGGCCTCGGCGACGGCGGCGATCTCGGTGCCGAGCAGCATCGTGCCGGTGGTCTCGATGGTGACCGAGACCATGATGGGGACATCGTCGGTGGTGAGGTTGCGCTCGGCGAGGGCGCGGAGGCAGGCGTTGATGGTGCACTTGACCTGCAGGATGTCCTGCGAGGTTTCGATGAGGAAGACGTCGATGCCGCCGTCGAGGAGGCCGCGGCACTGCTCGGTGTAGGAGTCGAGCATCTCGTCCCAGGTGGTGTGGCCGAGTGTGATGAGACGGGTGCCGGGTCCGATGGAGCCGGCGACGAAGCGGGGCTTGTCGCGGGTGGAGTACTTGTCGCAGGCGGCGCGGGCGACTTCGGCGGCGAGTTTGTTGAGCGCGCGGGTCTGGGGGGTGAGGTCGAACTCGGCGAAGACGAGCTTGTTGGCGCCGAAGGTGTCGGTCTCGACGATGTCGGCGCCGACGGCAAGGAAGGACTCGTGAATCCCACCAATGACGTCCGGACGGGTCTGCACGAGGATCTCGGTGCAGTTCTCCTTGCCGAGGTAGTCGCGGTGGAGGTCGCAGTCGCACTTGTGGATGCTGGTTCCCATGGCGCCGTCGACGACGAGGATGCGCTGGGCGAGGTGTTGGGCGAAGAGGGAGGGCATGGGGCGGCTTGGGTCCTGCGGGGTGCGGCTTGCGGTAGGAACGAAGAAAGAGATCGACGGGTTCAGTATATGCGTTTATGCGGATTAATGGATGAATGGAGAGATAGGAAGGGATTTGAGCCACCTTTGCCGGCCCGCAGGGTAGAACTGCGGACTGACAGGCGGAGGGGTCGATGGCGGTGGGGCGGATTCTCGGACCTGATAGTTGATAGGAGCGGTGCGTGCCAAGCGATGCAGCGATCGTGATCGAAGGGGTGACGAAGCGGTTCCGGGACAAGACGGCCGTCGATCGGCTGGATCTGGTGGTTCCGACGGGGAGTCTGTGCGGGTTTCTCGGCCCGAACGGGGCGGGGAAGACGACGACGATCCGGATGGTGATGTCGATCTTCATGCCGGACGAGGGGCGGATCTCCGTTCTGGGGAAGAAGTCGGCCGTCGAGAGCAAGGACCGGATCGGGTACCTGCCGGAGGAGCGCGGCGTCTACCGCAAGATGAAGGTGGGCGAGTTCCTGGGGTACATGGCCAAACTCAAGGGGATCGACGGGCCGGATCTCTCAAAGCGGATCGATCAGTGGCTGGAGAAGGTGGCGCTGCCGGAGGTTCGGAAGAAGCGGTGTGAGGAGTTGTCGAAGGGAATGCAGCAGAAGGTGCAGTTCCTGGCGGCGATCATGCACGACCCGGACCTGATCATTCTCGATGAGCCGTTCAGCGGCCTGGACCCGGTGAACGCGCGGCTGATGCGGGGGTTGATTGAAGAGCTGCACGCGAGCGGGAAGACGATCATCTTCTCGACGCATGTGCTGCACTCGGCGGAGCAGTTGTGCACGCGGATCTTCATGATCAACAAGGGGAAGAAGATCCTGGATGGATCGATCGCGGAGATCCGCGGGCAGTTTGACCCCAAGACGGTGGTGGTCGAGCCGACGCAGCCGGGCGATTCGGTGACGGACTTCGTGAAGCATGTGTCGGGCGTGCGGGGAGTGATGCACTCGGGGCAGATGTCGACGATGGAAGTGCGGCTTGAGGATCATGCGGACCCGCAGCGGGTGATGGCGGCGATCCTGGAGCGGGTTCCGGTGCGGCGATTGGAGCTGCGGCGGGCGACGCTGGAGGATGTATTCGTGCATCTGGTGGACCCGGGGGATTCCGAGGATGTGCTGCGTGCAATGCTGACGGGCGGCGCTGCGGCGGGTACGGAGGTGAACGCCGATGCGTGATCTGAGCTTCAAGAAGGTGCGGACGGTGGCGGTGCGGGAATTCCGCTCGACGGCACTGACGAAGGCGTTCCTGTTCGGCGCGGTGATCTTCCCGATGGTGATCTGGGGGATGATGGCGGGCGTCAGCGCGATGAACTTCAAGAAGCCGAAGCTTGAAGGAACGTTCGCCGTGGTGGACACCACGAAGAATCAAGCGGTGTTGACGTCGGTCCAGAGGACGTTTGATGCGAAGGTTGCCGAAGAGCGGGCGGCGGCGGAGCGAGCCGCGATGGATGCCGCCATCGAGTCACAGAAAGAGAAGTTGCCCAAGGGTGTGGGTGAAGCGGAACTCAACTCGGCGAAGAAGATGGCGTCGGCGATGACGGGGCTTGGCGAGGCGGCTGTGGTGACCGTCGAGCCGCTGGGCTTGGATGCGGACATGCAGGAACAGCGTCAGCGGGCGCTTCGGAATGATGTGCTGGCGGTGGCGCGCATCACGGAGGACTCGCTGGCGACGCAGGCATTGAAGGAAGGCGAAAAGCCTTCAGCGGAGTCGATCCTCGGGACCTACGAGTTCATTCAGGGGGCAAAGCTCCGGCCGGACCACGCGGACAAACTGCGGTCAGCGGTGAATGACGCGATCCAGGACGAGCGCTTCCGGCGCGCGGGCATTGATCCGGATGCGGTGCGGATGGTGCAGAAGTCTCGGCCGCTCGCGAAGACGGTGGTGGCGACTGAGAAGGGGGACAAGAAAGACAACGAGATCATGACGCGCCTCCTGCCGTTCATCTTCATGTTCCTGATCTACATGGCTGTGATGACGGGCGGGCAGTACCTGCTGATGGGGACGCTGGAGGAGAAGGGGTCGCGCGTGATGGAGGTGATCCTGTCGGCGGCCTCGCCGCAGGAGATCCTGCTGGGCAAGCTCATCGGCCAGGGGCTGGTGGGGCTGGCGGTGATGGGGATCTACGCGTGTGTCGGACTTGCGGTCGCGAAGAACTTCGGCGCGTTCGGGTCGGTGCCGTTGCACATCCTGCCGTGGGCGGTGCTGTACTTCCTGATGGCGTACGCGTTCCTGGGTTCGATGATGCTGGCGGTGGGTTCGGCGGTAACGGAGATCCGCGAGGCGCAGGCGCTGTACACGCCGATCACGATCATGTTCATCCTGCCGTTCCTCTTGATGGTGCCGGTGACGAACAATCCGGGCAGCCTGGTGAGCAAGCTGTTCAGTTACTTCCCGCCGACGACGCCGTACGTGATGGTGATGCGGCTGAGCCAGACGTCGAACCCGATTCCCTTGTGGGAGCTGATCGCGACGACGGTGATTGGGTTCATCGGCGTGGGCTTTGTGGTGTGGTGCGCAGCGAAGATCTTCCGGGTGGGCGTGCTGATGTATGGGAAGCCGCCGTCGCTGATGGGGCTGCTCAAGTGGATCCGGTAGGCCTGAAAGACATGTTCACCGCGGAGTTCGCGGAGAGCGCGGAGGAAGGCAGGATGCCAGATTGAGAATCAAGTACTCATCTCTGTGTCTCGGTGGTGAGATGTTTCCGGCATGACATCGCTCGACGCCATCATTCTGGGGCTGGTGGAGGGGATCACGGAGTATCTGCCCGTGTCGTCCACCGGGCATTTGATTTTGGCGGCGGAGCTGCTGGGGTTGACTGAATCGCCCGAGATGAAGCGGGCGGTGGATGACTTCAACATCGTGGTGCAAGGCGGGGCGATTCTGGCGGTGCTGGGGTTGTACTGGCCGCGGGTGTTGGGGTGTGTGCTGGCGTGGCTGCCGAGGAAGATGGAAGCGGAGCGTCGAGCGGCGGGGCGGCGGCTGACGGTCAACCTGATCGTGGCGTTCATCCCGGCGGCGATTCTGGGGAAGCTCTTTGATGATCTGATCGAGGAACATCTGTTCCGCACCGGGCCGGTGCTGGCGGCGCTGGCGCTGGGCGGTGTGTGGATGATGTGGATCGATATCCGGCGGAAGCAGCGGTTGACGAACCCGGCGTCGCCGGACCTCGCGCCGGATGTTGCTGGAACGCAGGTGGAAGTCACGATTGACCAGCTTTCGTGGCAGCGGGCGCTGGTGATCGGCTTGATGCAGTGCATCGCGATGTGGCCGGGGACGTCGCGCTCAATGATGACGATCACCGGCGGGATGCTGGTGGGGCTCAAGCCGAAAGAAGCGGCGGAGTTCAGCTTCCTGCTGGGGCTGCCGACCTTGGGAGCGGCGTGTCTCTACAAGCTGTGGAAGAACTTGTCAGAGTCAAAGGCCGCGGGGACGCCGAACCTGTTCGAGACGCTGGGCGTGGCCAACGTGGTGGTGGGGATGGTGGTCGCGGCGGTGAGCGCGGCGATCGCGGTGAAGTGGCTGGTGGGATTCTTGAACAAACACGGATTGACGCCGTTCGGCTGGTACCGGCTGGCGTTGTGCGTGGTGTTGGGCGGGCTGGTGATGGCGGGTGTGGCCGCGATCGGATAGCTCAAAGCTCAAAGCTGGATGCTATTCACACGTCCATCAGGACTTTGATCTGGTCCGGGCGTGAGGCGGTGTCGAGGGCTTCGAGGGCATCATCGAGCTTGTAGCGGCGGGTGATGAGGCTGATGACATCGACGTGGTTGCGGGCCATGGCGTGCATGGCATCGGTCATGCGGCCGCAGCGACTGCCGATGACTTCGATCTCGTTGGTGACAATCGGGGAGAGGTCCAGTGGCGGCGAACCGGCGGCCGTGGGCGGCGTGGCGCTCTTGAGCAGGATGATGCCGCGGGGGCGGACGAGGTCCATCGCGAGGCGGAAAGCGTCGTGGGTGCCGGAGCAGACGACGACGACATCCTGATCGTTGCGGCGGCCGGCGTCGGTGACGAGGCGGTTCTTGACGCCCCAGCGCTCGCAGAGGTCAAGGTGTGATTCGCTGGATCCCAGAAGACGGACCGAGGCGTTGAGGCGGGACATGACCTGCGCGCAGAGCATCGCAATGGGGCCGTCGCCAAGGACGGTGATGTAGGTGCGGCCCTCCAGGCGGACCTGCTGGGCGGCGTGCATCGCGGAGGCGAGGGGTTCGGAGAAGACCGCGTGGTCGTCGTCGAGCTGGTCGGGGACGAGGCTGAGGTTGGTGATGGGCAGGGTGAAGGCGTCGGCGAAGCAGCCGTCGCGGCCGTGGACACCGAGGACCGAGCGTGAGCGGCAATGGTTGGAGAGTCCGCGGCGGCACATGTCGCACTGGCCGCAGACGATGTTGATGGATCCCACGACGCGTTTGCCGACGAGCTTGGCGGCTTCTTCAGCGCGGGGGGTGGTGGGCGCGGGGTTGACGCGTTCGACGACGCCGACGAACTCGTGTCCGAGGGTGATGGGCGTGGCGCCGAGCATGCCTTTGGCAATGGCGAGATCGGTGGGGCTCACCGCGACGCGGCGCGGGCGGATGAGCGCTTCTCCCAGCGCAGGCTCGGGAGCCGATGCGCGGGGCGCGACAACAACGCCCGCCTTGGGACCTTCAAACCGGACAGCTCGCATGCTTACTGATTTCGGACGTTCCCGGCATCCGGGTCGGTCGAATCGGCAGGTTCGGCATCGGCGGTCGTTGCAGGCATTCCAACCGGCGCGGAGGCCACCTCATTGGGGATCTGGCCGAAGGGCCAGACGTACTCGTACCAGATGCGGTCCCGATAAAACACGGGGTACTCGTAGGCGGTGCGGCCGGCGAAGATCGATGTGTTGTTGGCCTTGGTCCATGCAACCCAGTCGCGGACTTCGTAGCCGAGGTCCTGACCGGTGAGGATTTTCAGTGAAGCGCGGGCGGCGTCGTTGACGGCGAGGTCTCGGTCGTCGAGCGCGCTGATGAGGGCGTCCACGACCTTGCCTTCGGCGTACTGACCGAGCGCGGTGGCGGAGGCAGCGCGGACTTCGGCTTCGGTTTCGTTCTTGATGTCGAGGCTGGCGATCAGCGGCGCGATGGCGATGGGATTATGGAGGCGCTGGAGGGCGCGGACAGCTTCCCAGCGCAGGCGCGGATCGGTGTCCTTGAGCTGCTCGATGATGAGGGGAACGTGCTCGGGTTCGCCGTGGAGGGCGAGGCCTCGGACGGCGACGGAGCGGACGCTCGGATCGGAGTCTTTCAGGGCCGCGATGTACATGTCGACGTAAACGCGTTCGCCTCCCCACGGAGCGTTGGCGATGAGGAGCATGCCCCGGAACCGCTTGTCGGGGCTGTAGGGGTCCACCGCCCAGGCGGCGGCCTGCTGGGGGGTGGGGGGGGCAAAGCCTTCGAAGATGCTCTCGCCCTTGACGTTCTGCTTGGGTTTGAGCGCCTCACACCCTTGGGCGGAGAGCAGGCTCACGCAGGCGAGGGCGGCGAGGAGGGACGGCGTGGTGATGGACGAACGGACCATGGTGTGGAGTGTATATCGACGAGGGGACGTTCTTGGCACAAAACGGGTTGGGGCCGCCTAGGCTGGGGGTATGGCGAAGTTGATTGGCGGTTTGACGGTGGTGGCGGGGCTCCTAGCAGGTGGGTGCGGTGGTTCTTCCCGGGTGGTTGAACCGGTGGGGGCGGTCGGAGAGTTGCGTGTGATCGATGGGGACTTGGAGGGGGCGAACGCATACCCGGCAGCGCGGGATGGGGCGACGAGGTTCATGGTTCGAGGGGGCAAGGATGACGGGAAGGTGATGATTGTGGAGCGGCGGGCGGGCGGCGGCGAGTTGAAGGAGATCTGGTCCGCCGAAGGGGAGAAGGCGCCGCGGTTCGAGCGGGTGCTGGTGCGGGCGGAGGATGGGTCGCTGGCGATGCGGGAGCAGCGGTCGTTTGACCGGCGGGTGCGGAGTGTGTTTGAGCCGCCGCTGGCGGTGTTCCCGGCGCGGCTTGACGCGGGCGCGTCGTTCACGATGAGTTCGCGAATGACGGTGCACCCGATCGACAAGCCCAAGGCGATCAAGGAGCAGGGGATGGCGCGTGTGGAGATCACGCTGCGGGGCGTGCAGGCGTCGGCGGCGGGGCGTGAGGAGGCGACGGTGGTGCGGACGGTGTTCAGCGCGGACCTGAAGTCCGCGGACGTCGTGCGGACGACCGATC
>JBGSZV010000237.1:0-15062 GCA_041750235.1 Phycisphaerales bacterium | reverse complement strand
GGGCCCGCTCCGCGATCGCATCGCCCGCCGCCGCCCGCCTGTCGATCGTTGCGACACTGCCGGCGTCGTCGCCGGGTGCGCCGCCCGAGATCATCTTTCGGGCCCCCGCCGCCGCCGCGGCAAGACGCGAGTGGTCGCGGGACTTCTGAGCCGCCTCAGGCGTCCACGCGAGAGAGGCCGACTCCATGCAGCGGCGCTTCCGCGCCAGCACGGGTGTGCAGTCGGCTTCCTTGGCGATCGCGAGATCAAAGGTGCGGCCGCCGATCGGCAGCGTCTTGGCGAAGACCAGGTCCTTGCCGTGCGACATCATGACCTTCGTCGAGCCGTAACCAATGTCCAGGTAGATGCTCGTCAGATCCGAGTCGGCCATGCGCCGCGTGATCGAGTCGAACGCCCGCACGGTTGCAAGATGCTCGCAATGGACGCCGACGCACTCGAGCTTTGCGTTCTTGAGCGCCTTGACGTGTGTCAGCACCACGTCGCGCGGCATCCCCATCAGGATCACTTCGGTGCACCGATTGCCGCCGCGCGTCACCTCGCCCACTTCAAAGTGGCGGACGATCATCGAGCCCGGCTCCCGGCCGGTCATCACGCGGAGCTGCTCCTTCGCCGCATCCAGCACCGACAGCCCCTCGATCTTGGGCGTCGGAACGTGCTGCACCAGCGTCCGCATCGCGGAGACCGAGCAGATCGCCTTCTTACCCTTGAAGCCCATGCCCTTCATCACCGCGGGCAGTTGTTCTGCCTGCCATGCGAAGCGCTCTTCATCTTTCTCAATCAACTCGTCAGGAGTCTCGATGCACGCGGCAGCGATCAGCGTCGGCGCATCACCGAGCGACAGCTGCAAGACTTTCAGCGATGAAACGCCAAAGTCCACCCCGATGGGTGACGTGTTCGATTTCAAGAGCCCAAGCGCCATGGGCGGAGCGCTCCTGGACAAGCGAACCACTCCCACGCCCACCCCGGGCGCGGGATGACCGCCGGCCGTCCGACAGTCACCCGAACCATCGGCCTAGTCCGCAAAGGCGTTGAGGCAACCGTCGTTTCACACCGCCCGGGAATCCAACCCAGACCGCACGCGCGACAGGACAATGCTCCGTTGCACCCCAATGCGGGTTACCGGAGGCGCCATCCGATCCTTCTTAGAGGCTCGACGCAAGCGCTTCCAGCCGCCCGAGGGCCGTCCGAATATCCCACCGCTGCCGTGGCCGGTCCCCCGTCGTGTTGCTCACCACCCGGACCTCCGCAAAGCCGCAGAGGCCTTCGCTCAGCCTTTGGACCGAGAACCCCACCGCCGCCCCCTCCATCGCCTCGACCTCCGCCCCAGTCCGACGCCGAACCTCCGCCGCACGCCAATCGGTCCCGCTGCATTCTGAGACCGTCGCGATAACTCCTTCCGAGTCGTACGCGCCCCGCAGGACCTCGGCGACCCATGGCGTCGCGGTCACGCCGATCGATCCCGCCGCGCCGGTGCCCGCGTTGGGCGGAAACCCGAGCACGGCAACATCCTGGAAGCCGCCATCCGGCATTGGCACACCTTCATCCGCGTACACACTGCTCTGGCCCAGCACACAGGTGCCGACTGTCAGACGGTCCGTCAGCGTTCCGCCGATCCCCATGCTCAGCACCAGCGCATGCCGCGACGCATCGAACACGCGAGCCACCCCGCCAGACGCGTTCGCCTTGCCAACTCCCGTTACCAGCACTTCAAACCGGTCGCCGATTGGGATGCTCCGCCATTGCGGCAAAAGCTCCGCCAAGCCGCTTGCCCCGAGGCCGCGCAGGATGGCGGCGGCTTCCAACCCTGAAGCCGCCACGATCAGGCAGCGCTTTCCCGGATTCAGTGCCAGCACGCCCTGATTCGCCATGCGTCGAGCGTAGCACCCCCAGCCGCCACCCGCACACCCACCGGACACGCCGTCAGTGTCCTATGCTCTTGGCCCGAAAGACACCCATCCATGGCATCAGTCCTCACCATCGGGAACTTCGACGGCGTGCACATCGGGCACGCAACGCTCATCGCTCGCGCCCGCGCGATCGCCGCTCAGCACGCCTCACGCCCGCGTGTGGTGGCGCTCAGCTTTGATCCTCACCCCCTGACGCGTCTTCGCCCTGAACTCGCGCCCCCCATGCTCACCACGTTCGAGGAGCGATGCCGTCTCCTCAGTGCCGCCGGCGCTGATGCCGTCGTCCGGCTCGAGCCGACCCAGGAACTGCTTTCCCTCTCCCCCGAGGCGTTCGTCGCGCACATCGTGGCGGAGCACGCGCCGGTGGCGATCGTTGAGGGCCCTGATTTTCACTTCGGCAAGAGCCGAGCCGGCAACAACAAAGTCCTCGCCGACCTCGGTCGCCTGCACGGCTTTGAAGTCAGCGTCGTTGCACCGGTCGAGTCATCGCTCAACGACCAGAGCATCGTGACGGTCTCGAGCACCATCATCCGCTGGCTTGTGCAGCACGGCCGCGTCGCCGACGCCGCCCGGCTTCTCGGTCGGCCGTACATCTTGACGGGCACGGTCGTCCGCGGCGACCAGCGCGGCCGCCAGATCGGATTCCCCACCGCGAATCTCGCCACCCCATGCATGCTCCCCGCCGACGCGGTGTATGCCGGGACCGCTGAACTCGCCGACGGACGCCGCTTCCATTCCGCGATTCATGTCGGCACCCGCAGCACCTTCGACGACTCGACCCGTACAGTGGAGGCGTACATCCTCGATTGGAAGGGGCCAGTGGCGGAGGGGACCGCCGAGTATGGGTGGCCGCTCCGTCTCGAGATCGCCCACTGGCTCCGCGACCAGGCCCGATTCGAGACGGTCGGGCATCTCGTCGAGCAGATCGGGCGCGATGTCAATCGAACCCGTACCCTTGTGACCCAATGAACCAGGCACCAGCGACCCCATCGTGGATCACCAACGCGACGCTCCCGGCGATCGCCGAGCGTCTCAAGCGGTCCCGATCGCTCGTGTGCTTCACGCACTCCAAGCCCGACGGCGACGCGATCGGATCCACCCTCGCCCTCGCGCGCACCGCCGAACGCCTCGGAATTCAGGCCACGGTGGTCTATCTCGCCCCCTTCCCGCCCCGCTTCGTGCCCCTACTCGGCGACACGCACGTCATCCACGAGAGCGAAAGCTGCTGGTCACGCCCCGAACTGCTCGACGCCGACGCCATTGCCATCCTCGACACCGGCTCATGGAACCAGGTCGAGGGCGCCCGGCCCTACATCGAACGCCGTGCCGCCATGGCGGTTCTCGTCGATCACCATGCGCACGGCAACGGCGAGATGGCCGCCCATCGCCACATCAACACCGCCGCCGCCTCCTGCTGCGAGATCGTCGCGGAGCTGTGCCGAATCATGCTGGGGGTGGGATCCTGCCGCGAGCTGCCTGCGGAGGTCGCGGAGCCGTTGTACCTCGGCGTCGCGACCGATACCGGCTGGTTCCGTCACTCGAACACCACGCCGCACACGCTCCGCCTCGCCGCCGATCTCATCGACGCCGGCGCCCAGCACATCGCGCTCTACCAGATGTCCGAGCAGAACGACCAGCCGTCGCGCCTCCGACTGCTCGCCCGCGCCATGGCGAACATGAAGCTCCTCGCCGACAACCGAGTCGCGCTCATCCCGCTGTCTAAGAAGGACATCGAGGAAACCGGCACTCAGCCCGACGACACCGGCGGGCTCTCCGATCTCCCCAACGCGGTCGCCACCGTTCGCGTCGTCGCGACGCTCGTCGAAGTGAACCCCGCGCTCATCAAGCTCAGCCTCCGCAGCAAGCCTCCGCGGGATGGTGAAGCGCTCGTGGATGTGAACAAGATCGCGCAGACCTTCGGCGGCGGCGGCCATGTTCACGCCTCAGGCGCGAAGCTGAAGATGCCGCTGGCCGAGGCCATCGCGGCTGTCACCAAGGCCCTCACATGAGCAAGCGTCCCCCCATGCCGCCCGGCGCCGGCCCTGGCCCTGGTCGCGGAATGCCGCGCCGCCCGACAACCAAACCCACACTCCGCGTGATGACCACCACGCTGTGGGAGTACCCCTCGCAGCACTACCTCTCGGCTACGACCGGCAAGGAAGTCGGCGTCGCGGGGAAGGACTACACCGGCGCCACTCCTTCTTGGATCATCTGGCAGCTCCTCACGCGGTACACGCGCGAGAACGACCTCGTCGTCGATCCCATGGCCGGTTCCGGCACCACGCTCGAAGTCGCCCGCGACCTCGGCCGTCGCGGCATCGGTTACGACGTCGCCCCCACCGAACTCCGCGGAACGCGCAGCGACGTTTTCAACGCGGACGCCCGCAAGATGCCGCTCGAAGATGCCAAGGCCGACTTCATCTTCATCGACCCGCCCTACTCCACCCACGTGGACTACGGCCCCGACCCCCGCGACATCGGCAAGCTCTCCGCCGGCGGCGAGGACGACGGCACCGCCTACTACGCCGCGATGCGCCAAGTGATCACCGAATGCCACCGAGTTCTCAAGGACCGCCGCTACTTCGCCCTGTACGTCAGCGATTCGTACAAGAAGGGCCGCCCCTTCATGCCCATAGGCTTCGAGTTATTCCAGATGATGCGCGAGAAGTTCGTCCCGGTGGACATCATCACGGTCGTCCGCCAGAACGCCAAGCTGTCGCGCGGGAACTGGCATAAAGCCGCGGAGGAAGGGAACTACTTCCTCCGCGGCTTCAACTACTTGTTTGTGATGAAGAAGCAGACAGGGAAGTGATCCAAGCGGCGATCGGGGATCAATGAACAGGGCGAGCGGCGGAGTACCGCGGCGCACGCCCATGAGTTCGAAATCAAACCCGCTGGCACCTACAGCGCGTTCTGTACGACGATGGCCAGCGAGTGGTGCCGACGCTCCACGTCGGTTCGGATGGTGTCGATGACTTCAAGGTACTCCAGTTCCAGCCGCTGCAAGTCCTGGGGCGAGCCTCCGAGACCAACGAGCTGCCTGCGAGCAACTCCGTACATTTTCTTGATGCGAGACTCCATCTTCTTTCCGCTGGCCGCAATGCGTTTCTCGGTCTTCGCCTGGATCTTTGCGATCTGGACGATTCGGGCCGAGGTAGCGGGAAGCGCCTGGACCTGAGCGGCCGCGGCGACCACCATGGCGTCCATCTCCTCGTGCACCGCTTCGTGCGTTGCGAACATCGCGTTGTAGGTATCGCGGATGAACGCATCGGTGAGTATCGATGCGCGGGCGACTGGCGCGGAGCCCAGCAGGGTCACGCAAGCAACTACGGACAGCAGGAACCGGGACAGATTTGTTCTCAGCACATGGTTCATCACGAGGCACTTCCTCTCGTCTTTTCAGTTTTCTCGAGTCGTTGCCGCGGTCACGGCCCGCCACAGCGGCCAGCCTTCTTGATCACGACATACCAAGGATCAAATTGAACCCGCAACCTCCCAAGCACGCCGTCGCGAGTTTGATAGAAATAGTTGCAAACATTTGCTTGCCAAGATCTTGCGAGCGAAGAAAGTGAACGACAAAGCGGTCGCCCGCGTCCGCGGGAGAATACCTACCCAGGACACTATCGCGCCATCGACTGAAACTCGCGGTTGTACGACTTGAAAGTGTCGTTGACCTGCTGAAGGGCTCCGCGCTGCACATCTTCAATCGCAGGGAACAGAGCAACTCCAGCCGGGTGCACGCTCAGCACGGACCGCACCACCTCGGTCAGCGCGATGATCTCATCACGCGCCAGGTCGCGGGCGTCCTTCAGTTCCTGCTTCGCTTCTTTCACCAGTTGCCGGCGCGCCGAACGCACGGTAGTACCGGCCAGGTCCGATGCGAGGCCATCGCGCAGCCCTTCGCACGCGTTCTCGAAGTCTGCAACACGCTCAGTCACCTGGCCGCTGTACAGGCCGAACCGGAGTGACGCCGAAACCGCCGGATCAATGTTGATGATGCGTTCCGCCCGAGCTTCAGAGGGGGCGACGGCAGCGACAGCGGAGAAACCGATCAGGATGCAGGCGATCGAGTGGTGGATTTTCATGGTGTGGTCTCGTCTGTGAATGTCGTCGCTCTCACGGCTCACCACTTCGGCTGGCCTTCTTGATCACGACACCCAAACGATCGAATACGTCCTCCGGGCAAGCAAGCACTTTGCCGATAATTGTGCTGTCGCATCCCCAGGGAAGCGAGAAGCGAATCGCAGCATCAGCGAAACGAACGAAGGCCCGGGCAAGCGCCCGGGCCTTCGTGGTGTGTGCTTCAAGGAGAGGAGAGTGTCAGGATCGGTTACGGGCGGTCAAGGGCGTTCTCAATCGCAACCGACACGTTGCTCAGGTAGCGGGTGAGGGCTTCGTTGAGGTCGCCCTGGTCCTCGCTCATGCGGTCAGAAAGGTAGCTCACGTTCGACTCGCTGCCGCCCGCGGCCTTGATTTCCTTCGCGCCCTGCTTGAAAAGCTTCTTCATGTCCTTGGTGGTGGCCTTCACGACCTTGCGCATTTCCTTCTCAGCCTTCTTGGCGATCTTCTGAAGCTCGCCGAACTCGGCGCCCTGGGCCGCTGCGTTGCTGACGGCAGTCAGAGTGGCCTGACGGATGCGATACAGGTCGTTCGCACCAGCCGACATCCGGGCGCCGATGCGGTCCGCGGCGTCGTACGCGGCCTGCTCGGCGTCGGTCGGCTCAGGCTCGGCGATCACGCCGCCACCACTGCTGCCGGGGTTGGTCGGAATGGTGGGAACCACCGGGCGGACGGGAGCCGCAAAGGAGGTGGCAGCAAGAGCGAAGGAGGCGAAGGCCGAAGCAACCAGGACGCTGTTCTTGAAGTTCTTCACGAGGCACTTCCTTTTCTTCCGCGGAACCCGCAGGCCCGCATGTCTCTGTCTCAGAGGCCCATCGGGTCCTCTGTGTCGTTCTCGCGGCTCATCACTTCGATTGGCCTTCCCGATCACGACACCCAGAGAGTCGAATTCGATCGGGTCCCCTGCAAATCATTTGGCCGATATTCTCGGAAGTTCCCATAAGTGCTTGAATCACAGAGACTTATGGCGACACCAATCATTCGCCCGCTCCCGCCCTGCAGCGGTCTGGGATCAAATGAAAGCGGGAAGCCCCCAAAGGAGCTTCCCGCATCGCCGGCACCGCATTCAGTTGATGGCGATCAGTCCAGAACGGTGCTCAGCCATTCGAACCACGCCTCGGGCAGCACATCATCGATCTCATCCGCGATCGCATCGACCTCTGCATCGAGTTCGTAGGTGTCATCCATGAGGTACTGGCCATATTCGTGGCGCAACAGACTCTTGCGCGCCTTGTTAGCCATCTTGTGGATGTCCCTGGCCATACTCCGAGCCTCCTTCTCGGCCTTGATGGACGCCTTCTCAACGATCCGCAAGAGCTGGGCGTACGGCCGTCCCTCCTGGATTGCCGCAAGGACCTGGCTCTCCATCGCTGCATGAATGGCCTGGATGTTCACCCGCATCCGCTCATAGCGGGCTTCGCCGCGATCCTCAAGGTCTTCCAGAATGGCACGAGTCTCCGACGGGATCGGCACCGCGCTGGCTTGCGGCGCGAACGACGCAACAGCCAGAGCGCCAACGAGCGCCAACATGATGGCGCGCAGGCTCGAGATGCGGATGTTCAGAGTCTTCATGGTGCACTTCCTTTTCAGTTCTTGAGTCTGCTCGCCCGGGTTGAGCGTGCGTCGTGCTCGCGGCCCGCTACGCCGGCGGCCTTCCCGATCACGACGCATGAAACATCCGATTGGATTACAAGCTTTCAAACAAGAACATCGACAAATCAAGCCTGAATCATCCGCTGCAAAAAGCACAACAGGGCGCCCGAGTGAGGGACGCCCTGGTGCGGATGCAGGAAGTTGCTTGGTTACGGCACCAGGCTGTTGAGAAGATCAATCCAGACCTGCGGGAGCAGCGAGTGGATGTGGTTCTTCCAAAGCTCGGCCGACTGGTCCACCTGGAAGGTATTCGCGATGTAGGCCGAGGGTGCGCCGGCGTTGGTCAGCGACTTGCGGGCCTGCTTGGAAATCTTCTGAACGTCCTTGGCCATATTGGTCGCTTCCTTCTCCGCCTTCTTGGAGAACTTCTGGACGGTCTTCACCAACTGCACATACGACTTGCCGCTGCCGATGTCCTGGATCAGTTGTGCATGCAACTGATTCTGAAGGCTGTTGATGTTCAGAAACATTGAGTTGAACCGTCCGTTCACCTGAGTGAGGTACTGCTGATTGATCACGTCCGCCGCATCCGCTCTGGCCGACGGAGCAGTGACACTGACAGCCACCGCGGCAACGAGAGTCATCAGGATGGTGCGGAGGCTCAGAACGCGGCTGTTGAGGGTCATCACGAGACACTTCCTTTTCTCACGCGTGCAGACTGATCGCGCGGTGCCGTCAAGCGGTACCACGCTCAAAGTTCTGCAGGCTGGTTGTTTTTCAACGGCGTCCGGGCCGTCTGCGTCGTTCTCACGGCTCACCACTGCGGCAGCCTTCTTGATCACGACCCCCAGAGAGTCGAATTCGAATCCGTCCCCAGCAAACGAAAAGGGCGATATTCTCGGAATATCGCCCAAGCCATGGATTCACAAGGGTTTACGTTCGACTCAGCTCGTCTGCGCCGCCAGGATGTCGTACATCGCCGCCGTCGCCGTGGACCGGATCACTTCAAGCTCGTCCAGCCGCTGACGCTGCAGTTCGTTGAGCTGCCCGTTCGCGTTTCCGCCGCCGGTATGCCGCAGCGCTCGCTTGGCGTCCTTGATGATGCTCTTGATGTCTTTCTCGGCGTCGCGCTCTTCCTTGTCGAGCGTCTTGGTCACCTGCTTGATCAGGCGATCGATGCGCTTTGCCTCCCGCCGCGTGTCCACCACCTGCTGGATGTCGAACTGGAACTGCGTCAGCAGGAACGTCGCCAGGTTCTGGTACGCGTCCAGCCGGGCCTGCGTGCTCATGGTCGCGTTCGAGACGATGTCGCCCGACGGATCGACGATCGTCGGCTCCTCGACATCCGTACGCGCGAACACAACCCCGCCCGGCGGCATTGACAGCCCGCCCAACGCGAGGAAACCGACCAATGCCCAGCACGAACGACGCATCATCGATGTCATGGCGCACCTCTTGCGCAAGAGAAATGAAAGTTCCACCCTTGCCGCTCATGGCGATCGGCAAAGGTGGATCGATGGGATTAATTTCGCTTGGTGGCAGGCGTGGGCGAGATTTATTGGGTCAACTGCTCAATGAGCCCAAGCGCCTCGTCGCGCATGTCAGACAGGGCACGGCGCTGCGCGAGATAGATGTCATTCACCTGCCATCGGGCCCCGTTCCGCATGCCCTGCAGCTCGATGTAGAACACCGACTCCGCGTGCACGATATAGAGGTCCGCTGCGCCCAACGCGTAGACATTGTTGATTCGGCCAATCATGCTGACGGCTCGCGAGTTGATGTACTGCCGATGGCGCTCGTACAGGTTCAAAATGCGCTCTTCCGCGGGAGGGCCTTCGTCCCCGGCCAGGATCGAGCGAATCACCTCCGCGAACTGCTCTCGGATGGTGACGCGATGGCCGGCCTCGGAAGTCTGGTACCACCCGGCCCACTCATCGAACAAGTCCTGGTACTCGTCGAGCAAGGCAGGACGAAACACCCCTGCGACTTCGTTGATGCCGGTCCGCGTCGGCCTGACCCGCGCCACGCCGTTGCCGGCAAGCACTTCCGGAGAAAGGCTCAGGCAACCGGCCACGGTCATCAAGGCGACGCACACAGTGTTCAGTCCGCTCTTCATTGTCCACCTCTCGAATGTCACGGCATGTGCCGACGGTCTTGTCTCCGCACGCGGCCCGCCACTCTGGCCAGCCTTCTCGCTTGAGACAGTCAATGCTCCAATTGAAGCGAACGACAGTGCAAGCAGAGAGACAGGAGAATTCAACCGCAGCGCTGTAAGTCAAGTGATGGCGGTCAGTTGGCGTCGCAAGTTTTCTTGACATCCAGTTCCCCGAGCCTGAGCATTCAATGGTGATCGGCGCCGCGCAAAGAAAAATGGCCCGAGCAGCCGCTCGAGCCATTGAGAGATCGCCTGGACCATCGAACTGACGGCAGGTCTACAGGTGGATCGCGTCCGCGATCTCGCGGATCAGTTCGATGTAGTAGCGCCCGTAGTCATTCAGGAACCGCTGCTGAGACTCGTAATTCGCCTCGAGATTCGCCAGATCGCTCGCGGTGCCGCCGACATCCCGAACTCGGTTCTTCGCTTCCTTGTACGCCTGCTTCAGCGCCTTCTGGCCGCGCTTCTGATCCGCTTTCATTTGTTTGCTGGCGTCCTTTGCGATCCGGACCGCTCGTTCATGCACATCAAGCGACGCGGTGAGGCTTCCCAGGGTGTCCTCGGTGTCACTGAACTTCACCTGGATGCTCACGATCGCGGCCGACGCAATCTCCTGCATGGTCGCGGTTGCCGCGATCACCGCGCGCTCGCCCCGGCTCGGGCCGATCGGTCGCGGAGCCGACGGCACCACCGGCACCAGCGGCGAAGCCCATGCCTGCGGCACGCTCGACAGAGCCGCGGTCGCCATGATCAGTCCCAGCACGAAAGTCTTGAGGTTACGCATGACATGTCTTCTTCTTAAGAGAGTCTCGTCTCGCTTCCCGCGGCTCACCACAACGGCTGGCCTTCCCGGTCACGACACTCCGAACGTCGAATTCAACGCATGAGCCTCCAAACGAAAACAGGCGACCGCTGGCCGCCTGTCGTTTTAAAGTGCTGTCACACAAGGACTTAGAGCGTCAAACTTTTTCAACCACCCGCATCGGCGCAAACCGCTTCCCCAGCACCTTCTGGGAGTCCGCGCTCATCCATCCTTCCAGGATCCCCGCGTACACGCTCCGGAAGTCCGTGCTGTACTTCAGGTCGCCGTTGTCCAGGTCCGTCAGCGACGGATACTTCCCCAGCGCTCCCTTGTTCACCATCGGCCCGATCAGGAACATCGGCGCCGCCGTGCCGTGGTCCGTGCCGTTGCTCCCGTTCTGTCCCACGCGGCGCCCGAACTCGCTGAAGCTCATCATCAGGACGCGCGAGTCATTCCCCTGCGCCTTCAGATCAGCGTAGAACGCCTTCACCGAGTCGCTGAACTGTCGAAGCAGGTTCGCCTGCGGCCCGTTGACCGAGCCCTGCCCCGCGTGCGTATCGAACCCGCCGAGCGTGACGTAGTACACCCGCGTCTCAAGCCCGGCGCGGATCATCTGCGCGACCATCGACAACTGCCTGGCCAGGTTCGAGTTCGGGTAGCCGACCAACGGCTGCTGTCCCACCGCCTTGCGGATCCGGTCGCTCGCGATCTGCGCATCCAGCGCTGTCCGCGTGAGGAACGCGGCGTTGTTTGTCGGATCAGCAGGTGAAGTGGGGGCCCCGTCGGGGCCGCGATTGATGCGTTCGTACCCCGCCGCCAACTCCTCGTCCATGTCCGAACCGATCCAGCGGAACAGCTTCTCGCTCTCAAAGCTCACCGGCTTGTACGCGCGTCCTTCCATCGCCAGCGGCGCCGTGCGCCCGATCGCGACGCCCGCGTGCCCGCTGCAATCCGCTCCCGGAGCGCCGCTGCACTGGTTGTCGAAGTACTTCCCCAGCCAACCTTCGCCGATGCCGCTGGTGTCGGCCGTCTGCCAGATGTCCATGCTCTTGAAGTGCGACCGGTTGGGGTTCGGATACCCCACACCCTGCACGATCGACAGCATGCCGTCGTCCCACAGACTCTTGAGTCCATCCATCGACGGGTGCAGCCCGATCTCCAGCCGCTTGTCGAGCTTGAGCACCCGATCCGCCTGGATCGCGATCCCCGGCCGCGCCTTGTAGTACGCCGCATCGCCGAAAGGAATCACCGTGTTCAGGCCGTCGTTCCCGCCGGCAAGCTGCAGCACCACCAGCACGCGATCCTGCGACACACCCGCGATCGACGTCCCCGCACCCTCGGGGTTCGCCATCGCCATCGCCGAGCGCTGCACGAACCACGGCACCGTCACCGCCGCCGAAGCCAGCGTGATGCCGCGATTCAGGAACACCCGTCGTGTAAACGCTCGCTGGTTCTCAAGGTTCATCGCACATCACCATCCTTCACCAATGCCCAATGCCCAATGCCCACTGCCCCGCTCTCAGCACAACTGATACTCAGGCGCCGCCGTGATCAGCGCCAGCATGCCCGTCACCACCTCCGGCGTCACCTCATTGCCGCGCGACTTGGCATACCCGCGCAGCTCCTCTTCGTACGACTCCCCCGCGATCGTCGGCAAGAGCGTCCGGATCAGATACCCCGCGACGCGCGCCGGGTCCTTCACCGCCTCTGAACCCTCCAGCGCCAACGGCGCGAGGAGCGGCATCGGGTCGTACGGCTGGCTCTCCGACGAGGGGTCTACCCCTTGCGGCAGCCGTCCGGTCAGCAGGAACGCCATGATGTTCTGCCGTACAAACAGCGTGGAAGTATTGATCCACGACCGACCGCCCTTCCATCCCGCCACGTTCGGCGGATAGAACAGGCTCTGCCCCATCAGGTCTAAAGCATCGTTGAGGATCCCCATGTCGCGCACCGGCGTACCGAGCGACCGCACCGCGCCGACCACCAGCTGCGCCGGGCTCTTGATCTGAGCGCCCATGTTCGAGGCGTCGTAGAAATGCTTCGAGAGGAACAGCTTCCGCAACATCGGCTTGAGGTCATACTTCGACGCGATCAGCGTGTCCGCCAGTTCGTCCACCACCTCGACCGTCGCTCGCGTCTCCGGCCGCCGTCCCTTCTCGTCAACGCCCATCGCGTCGTTCACGAAGTAGCGATACATCTTGAGTGCGATGAACTGCGCGCACGTCCGACGCGACAGGATCGCTGACACAAACCCGTCGCCGTCCAGCGCGCCCGTCTTGCCCAGGATCGTCTTGGCGCCCTTGTCGTGCCTCTCCTCGCGGAACTTGAAGGCGTTGCCCTCGAAGCTGTAGCCGGTGAGCGCCCGTGCGCCCTCCTTGATGTCCTTCTCCGAGTAGCTGCCCTCGCCGAGGCTGAACAGCTCCATGATCTCGCGAGCCAGATTCTCATTCGGCTGCTGCTTGCGGCTCTCGTCGTTGTCGAGGTACTTGATCATCGCCGGATCGCGGACGATCCCGCGCAGCAGATCCCCGAAGTTCCCCGCGGCGTTGTCGCGGAACATCTGGTTCTGCATGAACATGTGGTAGCTGTTCTCGATCGTGCGGTAGCCCGTCGCGAAATGGCCGTGCCAGAAGAGCGTCAGCTTCTCCTCGAGCGGCCGCGGCGTCTCGATCATCCGCTTGAGCCACCACCGCTGCATGTTGCGAATTTGCCCACGGTCCGACTGCTCGCGCCGCTGGCGCTCCAGCCGGATCTTCGCCAGCACATCCTCGTCCTGATTCCGCGCCGCCAGCCGGTACGCACGTCGCTCCTCTTCCGTCGGCTCGCGCATGATCGTGCCGTCGAAGTCCTCGGCCTTCGGCTCGGGGTACCCCTGCACATCCTTGAAGTTCAAAAGGTGATCGACGCTCCGCGAAGGCCCCCAGCCCTCAAGCGTGCGGACCTGAGAAGGTGTCCCGCCGAACCCGGCGCGCCACAGCAGGTGACGCGCCTGCGCGTGACCGAACGCCCCCTCGTCGATGGGTCGAAGTGTCGCTTCCGGAGTCGGCTCGGCCATCGCTCGCTCCCCTCATCGCCATCCAGATAGACGCGCCCCGCACCAATCAGTTCGGGCGCCCGCGCCCATCATTCCATTCGGCACAACGACGCCGACACCCCGTTCATTGCCGCTCGGGCATCGCCCCCGATAACCCCTGCCCGTATTCAATGGCCGTTCCCAGCGCCAAAGCGACCTCGTCATCGCTCCCCGGACCGCGTCGAACGCGCAATCGACCATCGGCGGAAAGCCCGGCCAGCACGCCCACATACCCCGCGCCACCCTCCGAGCCATCGCCCACCAGCACGCTCGATCCCACCCCGTGCAGCGAGGTTCCCGCCTCCGCAAACCACGCCGCCCGCTCAACCGGATCCACTTCGATCGCCTTCGACAACTGATCGATCAGCTCCGGCAGCACTTCCTCAGGCGTGACCGGCCGCCCTCGATGCTCGTTCAAGGATGTCGGCGGCGTCCGCAGCCCGTCGGGAAGCTCCTCGGCCCGATTCGCAACATTGGTCCCCACACCCACCACCAGCCACATACGGCCTTCATGCGTGAAGCTCTCCACCAGGCAGCCGCACACCTTTCGCCCGTCGATCAGCACATCATTCGGCCACTTCAGACGCACATCGCCCCGCTCGGCGAACGCCCGAACCGTCCGCCAGCAGGCAATGCCCACCCGCAGCCCCAATGCATCCAGCATCGTGGCCGCATCCGATCCCAGCCCCCACGCCAGCGAGAACCACAACCCACCCTCCGGGCTATGCCATCGCCTGCCATGTCGTCCCACCCCGGCGCTCTGCCGGCGTGCCGCAAACCCCTTCCGATCGAGCGATCCGCGTGCCCGTCCCTCGATCCATCGCCGGGCGACGAGGTTGGTCGAATCGACCTCCTCTATCCAGTCCACCGAGATCATCCCCGGACGCGCCATACCCGAGCGTAGCTCCGGACTGCCACGACGGCAGTGAAACTCGCGCTCCTGCCGGAACTGGGCCACATTTGCCGATAACTTCCGGCGAAATCTGCGTGGAATCGCCGCCAACCTCGGCCCGCCGCTTGCCCAGTGTCGGCGTCACGTCGATACTCTTTCAAGCGCCCGATGACCGACCACCAAACACAGAACGAACGCTCCACGCCGACCTCCAGGCGTGCGCTCGCCACCGGCAGTTCCCTGCTGGCGGTCATGATTCTGCTGTCCATGCTCCCGCCGAGCGCGGGGCTGGTGGCCGTCAGCGCCCTCGGCGATGACCCCATCCGGACCACGCTCCGCGATGCCAGTGGGACGACCCGCCGCGAAGCCCGGACAGTCCGCTCGCACTTCCGGACCCGCATGGCCCAGGCCGAGCGGACGCCCTTCTCGGTTCAGCCTTCCACTTCGCTTCTCCGATGTGCGGCAGTTGATGTCGCTCCCGTGACCGATCGGGCGACCAGCACCACGCCGCTCCGCGACAT
>JBGSZV010000236.1:0-15391 GCA_041750235.1 Phycisphaerales bacterium | reverse complement strand
GGCGACCGCGCTTTGGCGCGCGCTGCCTGGACATGCGCGCGGAGACACAGCGCGCAAGTCCTTGCGGCGCAGCCATTCACGAAAATTGTGACCAACCCGTTGGAATTCCAGCCCTGCGAGCCACGGCGCGCGCCCAAACGGGTGTCATGCGCGCGGTGCCGCGAGAGAACTCAGCCGACTTCTTCGACCACCGAGTACTGGTCCAGGTTGACGAACACGATCTCCCCGTCGTCCTTGCGGAGCTCCAGCCGGTCAAGCCACAGCTTGTCATCCTTCGCGTGCGCGAACCACGAGCCGGTCTTCTGCTGGCCGAAACGCTGGATCACGCCCTCGATCGTCGTCGAGAGCGGCCTCTTGGCAAAAGGGATTCGCTGCGTCACACGCACCCGCGACCCCACCGTGTACTCACCACCTGTCAGCATCGCTCGTTCTCTCACCCTCAATCACAGTTGATTGGATGTATCGGCCGGGTCCAGCGGCAACTCTTCCTCTTCGACCGTCGGCTCCGGCTCTCGTGCGGGAGTCGCGTTCCCCACCGGCGGCACCGGGGGGAGTTCCTCCCAGCCAAAGAGCATCGGGGGTTCGAACGCCCCGATGGACCACGCACGCGGCACGGCCTCAACCTGCCACGCGCCGTGCAGGCCGCCTCCGACCAGTTTGATCGTGAACAACTGGTAGTTGATCGCCCTCGACCCGCTCTCACTCGATGCGGGCATATCCGTCACCGGACGAAGCACATCCACCGACGCATGGAACTGGCGGAGCCAGAGCTTGGTCACGTGGTACGCGGGGAGGTTCTTCGTGCTGGGCATGACCAGCCGAGCGTTCGGATCTCCGATCCGGCGCAGGACGTTCTCCGCCGTGTTCCGCTCCATTCCGGCGGGCATGTTCACGACGTACGGCCCCTCAACCGGGTACTTCCGCACCAGCCAGCGGACCGATGCAGCCGTGATCTCCGGCATCGGGGCGATATTCGGATCGTTGTCCGCGACGTCATCACCGATCGACGGATAGTTGCCGTAAGAAGAACACCCCGACATCCCGGCAAGGACGGAAAGTCCCAGCACGCCCATCATCACACTGTTCGCCAGTCCACGCGGCATCCGACAGGCCTCCTTGCGCCCCCCGAGGGTCCAGAAGGCCCCAATGTACCGGCGAAAGGCTCCAACAGAAAACCGACGGCCCCATCCCGCCAAGCGGGCGACGCCGTCGGGTAACAAAGACCATCCCCCCAAGATTCTTGCGCATGCTCCCGATGGATGCCATGGGCGGGCCCCATCCGGCAAGAACAACCGGGAAATGGAAGCGGCGTGCGGAGCCTTTGCCCCGCGTGCCGCACGGGGGCCATCAGCCGGGAACAGGTGCGCCACGTCATCGACGAGTTCGGCCATGTGTTCGACGAGCACCTCGCCCCCGAGCGGGTCGAAGCCCCTGAGAATCGGCCCGTCGGGCGGCAGCTCGGCGGGCCGCAGCGTGTCACTCGGCCCCAGTGGGCTGGTGCATCAGCTCATCAAGATGACTGACGATCTGGAAGATCGCCTGATCAAGCACTTCGTCACGCATGTGGTGAACATTGATCTCGTGCTTGGAGACGATCCCCACGATCTCATTGGGGGTGCCGACCTTTCCGAGCTTCAGCTCCGCCCGGTCAATCATGCGCTGAATCTTGTTGGACGCCTTGTTGGATGTCTGTTCGAGCCGCGCAATGCACCGCGAGGCGACCCGGATCATCTCCGAGCGCGAAGCGTTCATGGCGTACTGCCCGTCGAGCTTCGTGATCGCCTGCTCAACGAGGGCTTGCATATCGTTCACGCCGTCGTTGTAGACGACTCGAATCTCGTTCGAGCACTCAGAGGCATACTGGAGCGGATCGATCGGCGCCTTCTCCGCCATCGTCGAAGGCGAGCTGAAAGCGAAAAGCACCATCGTCGCGATCGCGACGAACGTGTTCCTGAGCAGCAACATGGCAGTGCTCCTGGTGATCGGAAACCGACGGCCGAACTCCGCCGGGCGTCATATCGGTGACGCTCCGAGCCGGTTCCCGCGGGCCAATCTTGAGGACCCGGGCGGTCCGGGGTCCTGCGGCGCCTCCCCCAGTGGGACGCCTACGCGCGATGATAGGAGCGCGTCAACCCGTGATACGACCCAAAGCGCTTGCTGCGCGCGAAAATGGGAAAAGATTCCGCAACAGGAGTTGATGAGTCGGAGCACAATGACTTCTGCGCGAGCTTTGATTGTGATCTCGACAACGCCCGAAGGACACTCCAAACGCGCGTGCGCGTCTGCAGCACCACCGGAATCGCCAGAAACAAACTCCAGCTGAGCAGTGATTGGAGATGCGTCGCGCCGGTACTGCCGCGCGTGGCATGCCAGCCCCGAGATATCACTGGATCGCGTCTCCGAGGTGGTCATACGTCGCAGAGATCCGCACCAGCGCCACGCCGCCGACCGCGGCTCGCTCGGTGTCGAGCGCAATCTCGACCTCGGAGATGATCGCCGGATTAGCATTGAGACGCTCGAGCTTGGCGATGCACTTGTCGCCAGTCCTGTCGAGTCGAGCAAAGGCCTGCACCATCAGCTTTTCAATCTGAGCTGAGCAGTTTCCCGCGGCATGAAAGTACTTGGATTCGTACGAATCACGGGCGTCCAGCTCCGTGAACTCGCCGCGGCAGTCGATCAAGATGATCGCATCCTGCGCAGCGTCGCTCGTCCGACCCATCTCCCCGATGCACGCTGCGGCGATCTCCGCCGGGCTTTGCTGCGGCGCGGCCATCACCACGGCAACCGCGATCCCCAGCACCGCCGTCAGACCCGCAACCCAGCCGCTCGCACGCTTCACTTTCATCGATGCACTTCCCTTCCGCCGGCACGACATTCGCGCGGCTCTCGCCTAATAGATCAACTCGCCCAGGAGATAGTCCATGGTTTGCATCTGCGAGTACGACCAGCCACGGATCGAACTGGTCGAGTTGTCGCGCATCTCAACAACATCGTCGATAAAGCCCTGCGCGGCGCCGATCCGCTGGAGTCGCGAGACACACTTGCCCGCCTCCTTGTTCGCCCGCGCGATGTTCTTCGACGCCTCCTTCTCCATCTTGACGGCGTACCGCGCCAGGATGAAGTAGTAGTCTGCGCCCGGGGGCACGTCGGAGATGTGCAGCTCACCGAACTCAACCTGCGCCTCGATCGAGAGTGCATCGATGACGGCACGGTTCGAACTCTCGATCGTGCTGATCGCCAGCACGCACGCATCACGGATCTCTGACGGGTCACCCGACGGAGCCGCCGGTACCCCCACCGCAAGCAGCGTCATGCCCAGAAGTACGCCGATGCCAATCCAGTTTCGAACGCTGCTTTGGCCCATCGCACTGACTCCATGGCTGCTTGCCCGCAACACCCACACACTTCAGGAAGGGAAGATCCAATCGTCCAGCGACCCGAGGATGGAGGTGACCGAGTTGAAGTAGCCGACACTGACGGCGGTGAGATCCGTGTCGACCAGGGCCTCCAAGTCATCAAAGAAGCCCGATGACGCCTCGGCCCGGGTCAGACGCGCCTCGCACTTGGCGGCAAGCTTGCTGATCTTCGCCCGCGCCTTGCTCTCGATCTTCTCGACCTTGGCGACATAGCCCGCCGCCGCGCGGAACAGACGTGATGGCGACACCTGATCGAAGTACAACGCCTCCAGCTCCAGCTCGGCTTCGACGGCCAGCGCGGCCATCTCGCTGACGGCGTCGGCCTTGATGGCTTCAATCTGCGCGTCGCATTCCCCCAGGATCGTCGCGGGGTCCTTGGAGCCGGCACGGGCCTCGGTGACGCACACCAGCAGTCCGAGCACGAGCGACAGAATCAGCCGAAGTCCAAACCTCGCCGTCAGAGTCATAGTCATCTTCTCCTCGCTGAATGCAGTGAAGAACAGCGGTTTCATGGCCGAATTCATCCGGCGCTACTGATCCATAAACTCTACCATCTCCGCGGCCACCGCCGCCTGGGCGCTGAACCGCAGGCTGTCGCCAAGGATCGTGACGATGCTGATGCGCTGGGCATCCGTGCCGTTGGTGTACGACACATCCGCCCCGATCCGGTTGAGCTTCGCGATGCACCGATTCGCCGACTTGTTGATCGCCGCGATGGCCCTGAGCCCGATCTTGTCGAGACGCGTGGAGGTCGCGGCGCCCAGGCGTGCGACATCCACGCCGACGGCTTCCGCCGAAATCTCGCTCATCGCCGCGTCGAATGCAATCAGTTCGGCCTGCAGGGCTGCGGTCGCCGCGTCGCGCAGCGCGAACATCTCCAACTGACACGCCGCCGCTACATCGTCGGGCGACTCCGGCCCGCCGCCGATTGCAGTGCCCTGCTGCACAATCACGCCCAGCACGAGCGCTGCCACTCCACACTTCACCAGTCTCATCATGCCCATGACTCTCTCCATCTCACCGGAGCCTGCCGTGGTGTCAGTTGCTCTGTACAAACGTGCTCAATCGGTCCGCTGCTTCCTTCTGGTACGTGCGGCGAAGCTCAATCGCCAAGTCGTCGACGTGGCCATCCAGAGCCGTAGCGACGTCGTCCAGCAGTTGCTGCTCCGCGCCGAGACGCCCCAGCTTTGTCAGGCACTTGCTTCCGATCTTCTGAATCTTTGATGACCCGCCCCGCGCAATCGCATCAAGCTTCTTGCACTCGCCGGAGAACAGCTTGAACGCCCGCGGCACAGGGGTTTCGATCGGCAGTGCGTTCATCGTCGCCGCGAACGACAGATACTCGGTCGTCATGCGATCCAGCGCCAAGGCGTACTGCTCATCCATATCAGCCATGCATTCAGCAGCGACTTCACCCGGCGTCAGAGCCGGCGCACCCGCCCAGACCGTGGCAATCGCCGCCAGAAGCACGCCCACCGCCACAAGTGCCGCATTTCGTGCTTTGAACACTTCCATTCTCCCCTCGCTTTCCGGTCAGAGGACGGCCTTACCCATCGATCAGGGTCTGCAAAGTCGCGAGTCCGTAGTCCTGCGCCAGGTCCTGAACGTCGCGCAGCGCCTGCGTCGATTCCGACCGCACTGTCGCCACGTCACCTTGAATGAACGAGTCCGCGTCCATCCGGATCAACTTCGCGATGCACTTGGTTCCGACCTTTTCGATCCTGGATATGCCCGACGCGACAAGCTTGTCGATCTTCGCGGACTCGGTTGCCGTGAGCTTGAAGGCCTGCGGGATAGTCGCTCCCTCCGGAAAGTTCTCAAGCTCAAAGACCAGATCATTGGTAACCGTCATGAGCTGAATATGGGTGTCCTCGCTGATCTGCTCCATCTCTTCAATGCACGCCGCGGCAATCTCCTCGGCCGACATCGGCATCCGCGCGTCCGCCGCGAGCGGCAGGATCATCGCCGCCGCCAGCACCATCGCCACCACGCCCCAGGTCCGCTTCTTCACCATGTCGCACCTCAAGGTTCGGCGTTGCTTACAGATCCGCGTGAAGCTGGATCACCACCGCGATGTTGCTGTAACTGCTGTATCGAAGCTGTGTTCCCAGCGCTCCCAGCATGCTCTCTCGCGCTGACTCAACGCTCGTGAACGCCGAAGGGTCGGCATCCAGCCGTGTCAGCTTGGCCACGCACTTGGATGCCAGCTTGTTCACTTTGCTCTCGGTCTGCTTGTAGATCTTCTCGCAACGCGTGGACGCGGAAGTTCCGAGCTTCAGGTACTGGCTGACCGGCGTACCCACCGGCAAATCGTCCAGGACATCGTCGAAGGCGCCGACCTCCTCGTCCAACGCCAGTCCGGCGCTCGTCACGAGGCCATTGATGTCGTCCACGCACTCCTGCGCAACTTCCGACGGCGTCGCCGGACCGCGGGCCCACACCATCGGAGCACACCACGCAGCGCCGCCCACGAGCACCGCCATCGCCAGGGCCAATCGTCCGCTTCTCATGGCCTGTCCTCTTTGTCCATCTGGTCTGAGCGCCATCGCACGAGGGCACTCTGTTTTGGAGCGTCTTCAGACCCCCGCCTGCCCCGGCTTTCCGCCGCTGAGCCGAGCCTACCACGCATCACCCCGCCCGCATCCGATATTCCGTCTTTGTCGAACGCTCAAGGACCGAACCTACACTTGGACAGCCCCCATGCCCCGCCACGTCGTCGCCATCACCGGTGCCTCAGGAGCCCTCTACGCCAAACGCGTCGTCACTGAGATTCTCCGCGCCGGCCGCGAGTGCCACCTCTGCATCACCCCGCACGGCCACCGACTCCTCCACGACGAACTCGGCATCGAAGTGATCAGCCGCGAGGGACTCTGCTCCTTCGCTGAGCTTCCAGATGGTTCCAATCCGGCGGACCTCGGCCTCATCTACCACCAGACCCGCGACGTCGGCGCCGCTATCGGTTCCGGTTCCTTCCGGCACGACGGCATGGTCGTCGTCCCCTGCTCCTCGCGCACGCTCAACACCATCGCCACCGGCACCGGCGAAACCCTCGTCGCCCGCGCCGCGACTTGCGCCCTTAAGGAACGCATGAAGCTCATCATCGCCCACCGCGAGACGCCGCTCACCTTGATCGACATCCGCGCCATGGAGACGCTCACCCTCTGCGGCGCGATCATCTGCCCCTGCAACCCGGGGCTGTACCTGCTGCCCAAGACCGTAGACCAGGTTGTTGATATGGTCGCGGGACGCCTGCTCGACCTGATCGATGTGCCGCACGCGCTTAAGGTGCGGTGGGAAGAGCATTTAGCATCTGACGCGCACGACTGAGACGGCCGCTCACGCCCATTTTCCATCAAACTTCTGGTGCGCCCTCGTCCGGTCGGGCATAATGTCGACCCCGGGGATCCTCGACGATCCTTTCAACCCGTACGCCGTGTTTGAAGGAGAGAGGACGATGAACGTCTATCGCTGCCCTATTTCTGCGATCATCTGCGGTGTTTCGTGCGCGATCATCGCGGCTCCCGCCACGCTCGCCGCACCGGCCAACGTGTACGTGATCTGCGAGAACAACTATAAGACCGGCGATGACGGCGACAGCTTCAACATCGCCGCCAATGCCGAAGCCTTCAAGGCGGCCGGGTTCTTCGGGAACGACGGCGCCATCTTCCGGTTTGTGGACAACGACGTGAAGCGCGGCGGAGAAGTGGTCGGCGCGATCGTCCGCGACAACATGAATCGCGTGCTCTACTACCGCAACCCCAACGACACTGTTCGCGTCTATCCCGTCTCCTCCGGCCCCTCGACCGTCGACGACGCGTGGCTCGCGGTGGCGAATGAAGGCAAGCTCACCATCGCCACACACGCCGGTCGCGGCACCATCGTCGCCGACCGTAACCGCACATACCAGGGTTTCAAGTGCACCGGTACCGAGAGCACCGGGACCAACCGAACCGATCTCGCAGAAGTCGAACCGCCGCTGGGCCTGACCCCGCGCAAGGATCAGGTCAATATCGATCTGAACGGCTGCTTCACCTCGGTTGACCCCGATGATGACGGACCCCAGCGCTCTGACGTCTCGACCGCCTTTGATGTGTGCGGCGTGAGCACTGTGACCGGCAACTCGGATGTCGTCACCAAGAACTTCAATCTCTCCATGGGAGGTCCGGCGGATAAACAGAAGAAAGCATTCGAGAAACTCGACCAACTCGCTGGTCGGCGCGGACTGATCGGTTCGTATTTCGGCGCACGATCACTGATCAAATCGCTTGAGATCGGGCGCCAGCTCGAAGATGACTACGGGATTGTCTTCAAGATCACCTCATCCAAGGTCCGACCCAACGCGCTGCGCGCCGATGCGCAGCTCGGCGGCGACACGCTGATCGCCTCAGTCACGACCTCCCTGTACCTCGACGAGGTCGGTCCCTCCGGCGCACAACTCGTCTACCCGCGCTCCCCCGAGCCCGCGATCTACACCCTCGATCTCCCGTCGGGCGCGCTCAACACCCTCTACGCCATGCTGCTTCACCCCGCGGCCATCGAGTCATCGGTGTGGCCCGCTGGACGCCGTCCCGCCGCGACCGCATGCCGCTTCGGACCGTACTCAGATAGCGAACTGGTTCTCAACTTCCCGGCTGAGCTCACCATTTCGGTCCCGCGTCCCCTCGCGGTATCTGGCTTCTACCACCTTGTGGATGGCACGCTGATCCCGCTCGCCTTTGAGGTCAACACGCTCAACTCCACGGTCTCCGCCAATGTCGGCGAAGCCGGCGTTTATGCCGTCTTCGAAGTGCCGCCCTCATGCCCCGGCGATGCGAACGCCGATGGCCTGGTCGACAGCCTCGACCTCAGCATCCTCCTCGCGACCTACGCCCAGAACGTGACCCCCGGCTCCGGCGCCGACTTCAACGCCGACGGAGTCGTCAACACCGCCGATCTCTCGCTCCTGCTCGCCGCGTACTACCAGTCGTGCTGACACTTAGCGCGACGCGACCGCTCACGATCGTGCTCGCCGGTCATTTACGGAATGACGCCGAGATACTCGCCGTAGGCCTCGTAGATTTCTTCGATCGCATTCGCGGGCACGCTATACCGGGCATCCTCAAAGTAAACGCCGAGCCCCTGGGCGTCGTCGATGAGATTGGGATCGGCCTCCGCACGCTCCAGCCGGACGATGAGCTTGTCGATCACCCGCTGCATCTGCCCAGAGGTCTTCGTGCAGTCCTTCTCGATCTTCGCGGCGGCACTGGAGAACATCTTGAGCTTCTTTGAAGTGGCGATCTCGACCCGCTGACGCCCGGTTAGGTCGATGATGGTGTCATCCACGACTTCATCTACCCGCGCGTTCAGGTCGGTGAGGAGAACCCCCAACTCGTCAACGCTCGCGTCGAACAACTCCTGGGGTGTCGGCTGACCACCACCGGATACCGCTGCCCCCGGCCACATCATCAACGCGGCCGCCACAGCGAGCAAACCGATCACACTGCCAAATGACCTCTTCATGAAGCAACTCCTTGGGAACGGTGCCGTCGACTTCAAGACATGCTCAGGGCACAGAGTCGTACCGATTCTCCACCAGCCCGACAAGCGTCGGCGCGGCCTCAAAGGATGTGTTCAGCACGTCGCCGCGGAGTCAAAGAACGCCTGCGCCTGCTCGATCTGATCGATGTGCCTCACGCACTCAAGAGCGGTGGGAAGCGCACTTGGCATTCGATGCTCAACACTGATCCGATCGATCGAACAACGCGATGTCACCTGTTGATCGGAGTTCCGAACTCGACACTCAATGTGCCTACTGCGCCCCGATGTAATCCAGCACGATGGTCGCAACCGCACCTTGCCGGGATTGCGTGCTGACTTCTATCGATGCGATCACCTGATCGTGTACGAGGGCGATGTCCACGAGCAGCGATCCATCGCCATTCAATCTGTTGATCTTCGCGATGCACTTGACCCAGGACTTCTCGACTCTGCTCGCGGCGCTCATCGCGATCCTGTCAATCCGACCCGACGCCGCCGCTCCCAACTTGAACACCTTCCCGATCGGCGTACCCGCCGAAAGTTCGCTCACAGATTCGCCGAAGTTGATCGATTCAAGGCCAACCCCGGTGATCATCTCGCCTTCGATCATCTGCATATCCGTGATGCAAGCCTCCGATACTTCCTCCGCCGTCATCGACGGCGCTGCCAACGCAAAGCGGGTGATCGAAAGCACCGCTGCCACGCCCAGCAACACCGCCGCCAGCAATCGACCATAGGTACGGACCATGTCACGCTCTCCCTTTGGGGCGCATCTTGAATGACTCTCACACCGCCACGCTCGAAACCTGATCCTGCCGGCCTCGCTGCTTCAGATCAAAACAGCAAGCCGGCAAGCAGGGCGTGCATGCCGTCGATTGCCGCATAGCCCGCGTCTCCGATGACGAGACGGCTCTCAGTGCGTACATCCTCAACGAACTCGCCGCGCGTGGGCTCAGCGTCCAGCCGGTTCAGCTTGGCGATGCACTTGTCTGCTTCCTTGTTCATCTTCGCCAGCGCCCTGTTCTGCTCCTTCTCGACCCGCTCGACGCCGCCGAGAATGGCCCTGAAGTACTTCGAGGCGGGCGCTGAAGTCGCGGCCAGGCTGTTCAACTCGGCCTGCGTCTGGCTCTCGATCACCGCCATCGCCTCGGCCGACGCCGATGCCGTGGCACGCATGGAGTCGGTGCACATGTCGCGCAGGCCGTCGGGATCCTGCGGCATGGCCAGCGCGACCCCCGCCAGAATGCTGATCAAGGCCCCGAGCACCGCGATCGAGCGCTGTGTTGCAAGTCTGGACATGGAACAACTCCTTCTTAAACGATCCACCGGCCCAGGACACGCACGCAGCGCCGAACAACAGCTCGGCCCGAAATGCTGTGGACTTCTGCATCATGACCTGTTTCGCTGCATCGTGCTCCGCCTGGCATTGATCACTGCATTGCGATGTAGTCGACGACAATTGCCGACAGATCCGTCTGCCGGAGGATCACCATCTCCTCTATCGACGCGATGTCCTGATCGTGCGCCACCGCGATATCCGTGAGCAAGGAGCCATCGCCATTCAGCCGGTTGATCCTGCCGATGCACTTCACCCATGACTTCTCGATCTTCGCTGCAGCGGCGAACCCAATTTTGTCGATGCGGCCCGATGCCGGCGCGGCAATCTTGAAGACCTGACCGATCGGTGCTCCCGGCGCCAGTTCGCCGACGCCGTCATAGAAGGACATGACCTGCACCAGCATCGCCAAGCCAGCATCCATCTTGATCTGGTTCATATCATCGATGCATGCTGCGGCGACTTCCTCCGGTGTCATTGTCGCCATCGACTGCGCCACCCGCGTGATCGACAACACCGAGAGCACACCAATCACTACCACCGCCGCCGCCAGCCAACGTGACCTGATCCGCATCATCAAACACCTCCGCGCGAGTTCCGCTGTTAGGACGAATGCTCAGAAAACGTACCCAATCGCATCGCCAAGCCCTTCGAAGATGTCCTCCGAGGCGTGGTACGGCCGGCTCTCGACGTACTCTGAGTAGATGGTCAGCCCAAGTCCCTGATCGATGAACTCTTCTCCGGCCTCCATCCGTTCCAGCCGCGCGACGGTTCGATCGATGATGCGGTGCATCTGCTTCGACGTCTTCGTGGAGTCTTTCTCAACCCGTGCGATCGCTCCGGAGCAAAGCTTGAAGAGCACTGACGAAGGTGCTTCTTCGGCGACCCCGGCCTCCAGCTCAGTGCGAGCGGCATCGACCGTAGCAATCGTCCGCGCCTGCATCGGATTCAAGAGGGCTGAAAGCTCGGCCGTGGCAGCATCCAGCAGTTCATCGGGTGTCAACGCACTGCCGCCCGAAGCCGGCGGCATCGGCAGCATCAGCGCCGCCACACCCAATGCAACCACTCCAAGCCAACCGCGCCACGAAAGCGCCACCGATCGTTCCATGGTCCAGCTCCTGATTGACGAGCGATCCCATGCGAGCGTCTTGGCCCACCCACCATCATCAGCCTACCCCGGCGCAGGGCCGGATGCCTCATGAATTCAGGCGCATGAGTGCCAGACATTCCGCCTGGCTGATCATCTGCCGAGCACCGATGGCCGCCCCATCTCCCCGCCCCCGGAGCACCGCTGCCCGCAGATTGTCCCCCGGCTCCGGCTCCACCACCGGCGCATCACTGCCCAACCAAACCAGCTCACGCTCATCCCGCCCCGCCCGCCGGGCCGAATCGACCAACTCGCGCAGCGGGAACGCCCGCTCCACCCGGTGCGGCATGAAACGCTGAATCGCCTCAATATCCGCTAGCAGGTGACACGGCTGCACGCTCGCGACCACGTTCATCTCTGCGAACCGACCGACATCGTCAGCATCGATGAACTCCGCATGCTCGACCCGCAGCGCGGGACCGCTCGCAATCGTCAGCCTCCCCGCCTGTTCGTACGCATCAAGCACCTGCCGCACCGCGGCATCGCCGATGGCGTGAACGGCGGTCTGGTAGCCGCGGTCCGCTGCGCCGGTGATATGCGCCGCAAGTTGGTCGTTGGTGAAGAATAGGTGGCCCTTCCCCCCACCTTCGTCATACTCCGTCAGCATCGCCGCGGTGCGCGAGTTCAGCGTGCCGTCGGCAAACAGCTTGAGTCCCGCGAGCTTCACCATCCCTCCGCGTGACACCCGCACGCCCGGCGCAATAGCCTCGTCGAACACCCGCTGCACCGCATCAAGGTGTTCCGGCGTCGCGTACAACCAGACGCGCATCGTCAAGTCGCCCACGCGCTCCAGTTCCAGCAGCGCCCGCGCCAGCACCGCAGTCGAGAACATGTCATGAACCTCGACGAACCCGCGCCGCGCCAGATCACTCTGCGCAATCACGACATGCCGTCTCTTGTCATCCGGCGTCGGCCCCGGCATGGCATCCCACACCGCCTTGCACGCCGACTCCAGCAGAACGCCCGTTGGCTCCCCCCGCCCATCGCGTTCAATGAACTGTCCTGTATCCCCCAATGCCCAATGCCCACTGCCCTCAGCACACTCGTGCTGACCGCCATCGCATGGTGATCAAACGACTGCACCACCACACACCGCCCATCTGCGGCTTCATCAAGCTCCTTCGCCGTCGGATACCGCGCCTCGCGCCACCCCGCGATCCGTGCCCCCTTGGCCCGCACCCATCCGCCCGGCGCCACCGCCCGAGCCGCCTCCGCGACCAGCCGGAGGCACTCCTCGACACTCCCGCACCCCGACAGGTTCACCAGCCCCAGCGCCTCGCCATGCTCGGCCAGATGCAGGTGGGCATCGCGCAGATTGGAGAGCGGGCCTACCACGGAGACACGAACTCACGGAGAGATCTGATCTGCAGAAACACTGCTCTCATCTCCGTGCCTCCGTGTCTCCGTGGTGAATGCTTTAAGCCTTCGCCACCATCGCATCGATCATGCCCGCCGCGTCGTCCGCGTTCCGCACCTCGCGCTCAAATGGCACTCGCACCACGCCAAACCGCGCCCGCACGTGCATCCCCGCCTGATCAACGCCCACACATACCGGGTCCGGCACCACCACTCCCGCAAACCGCTGGCACAGCTTGACCAGCATCCCCTTGTCCGCGTTGAGCTTCTTCACGATCGCAGGCTCCGCATCCGCAAGGAGATTCGATCGCATCATCGCGTCGCCGTCGAACACCCAGCCGTCGTGCTTGGCGGCATCCACATAAAAAATCCCCCACCGCACGTGCTCGCTTTCGGTGTGGTACGCCATCCAGCGATCGGTCTCCGGCCCCTCGTCCAGTTCCTCCGCCGACAGCACCAGCGAGAGGCTGCCTTCCTTCTCCTCGGGCACGAAGAGAATGATCTCGCTCGCAAAGAACGTCGCCACCGGCACGCTCGCGACGATCCGCCCGTCGGTGTTCGACGTCGTGAACTTCACCGGCACGCTGTCCTCGGCATTGATCCGCAGCACCCCCTCGCGGGATGCCGCGAGCGCCTGGTGCGCGAACTCAAGTGCCTCGGCTTCTGATCGTTCTTCGTTCATGTCGCCACCGCCGTCGGCGCCGGGTTCTTGACATCCCACCGCGGGAACAGCCCCTCACCCTTCGTGATCGGCGTCCCCGGCTTCAGCACCCCCCACCGCGTCGCCTCATCGAGCGACGCTTCCGGATCGCCGCCGAACCGCGCGATCACGTCCTTCATCTTCGTCGGGATCGCCGGCAGCAGCAGCACCGCCGCGATCCGCAGCGCCTCGGCACAGTGGTACAGGATCGTCCCCACCTCGCCCATCTTCGCCGGGTCCTTCGCCAGCTTGAAGGGCTCGGTGGCGTGGATATAGCCGTCGACCCGCCGCGACAGCGCGATCCCCTCGGAAAGCGCGCCCGCGACGTCGTACTCCGCCATGCAGCGCTTGGCCCGCTCCACGCTCGCCGCCGCCAGCGACGGCCAATCGTGCGACGCGTGACTCGTCACGCCCCCCGCATCCGGGCACTTCCCCTCAAAGTACTTCTCGATCATGTTGCTCACCCGACTCGCCGCGTTCCCGATGCCGTTCGCCAGGTCCGCGTTGTAGATGTCCACGAACTTCGAGTGCACGAAGTCCGCGTCCGTCGAGCCCAGCGGGCCCTGCGTCAGCAGGAACCACCGGAACGCATCAACCCCGAACCCCGCCGGCGCCGGCTGGCAGTACGCCTTGATCGTTTCCAGATCCAGGAAGTTCCCCAGGCTCTTGCTCATCTTCCGCCCCTCGCGGATCCAGTATGAGTGCGCGTACACACACTCCGGCAGGGGCTTCTCCAGCGCCATCAGCAAGCACGGCCAGATCACCGCGTGGAACCACACGATGTCCTTGGCCATCACATGCAACTGCGCCGGCCAGTATTTCACCCGCTCCGGCGTGTCCACCACACTCAGGTAGTTGAAGAGCGCATCGATCCAGACGTAGATCCGGTGGCTCGGATCGCCCGGCATCAAAATGCCCCACTGGCTGCTCGGATCATCCTTGTTCACCGCACGGCTCACGGGAACCCGCTGCAGCCCCTCGCGGATCCGCCCCAGGATCTCGTTCTTCCGCGCCTCCGGGCGGATGAACCCAGGGTTCTTCTCGATGTACTCGAGCAGCCGCTTCTCGTACTTCGGCAGGTTGAAGAAGTAGTTCTTCTCCGTCTTCTTCACCAGCGGCTTGCCCGTCACCGGGCTCTTGAACTCGTTCTCGCGGGCCGTCGTCTCGGTGACGTATTCATCCTGCGAGACGTCGTACCACCCCTCGTAATCGCCCAGGAAGACATCCCCCTTGGCGAGCAGGTCCTTGATGTACGCCTCGACCTTGTCGATGTGGCGTCGCTGCGTCGTCCGCACGAAGTCGTCATTCGAGAAGCCAAAGAATGCGAACGCCTCTTGGAACGCCGCGGCATTGCGGTCCGCCCACTGGATGGGCGTGCAGCCGTGCTCCGCCCCGGTGGTCACCACCCGGTCGGCGTGCTCGTCGGTCCCTGTGAGAAAAAACACATCCCGCCCCGCCAGCCGCATGAACCGGGCCACGCAGTCCCCCACCAGCGAGGTGTAGCAGTGCCCGATGTGCGGGCGATCGTTCACGTAGTAAATGGGCGTGGTGACGTAAAACGGGTGATTCGGCATATCGCCGCGATTCTACGGCTTCCGCACTCTCTCCCGTCTCCGACGGGAGAGATGTCGAGGCTTTGCGAGACAGAGAGGGCGTATTTGACCCTTCCGCCAGCGCCGCCCACGCAAACCCTGCCGTCTGTAACGCCCCCGCCACCCTCATTCCGGCGACCCGACCCGCCGATCTTCCTGTTTCCGCAGCCCGCAGACTCGCCCGCCCTCCACGTCCCC
Source organism: Phycisphaerales bacterium (assembly GCA_041750235.1). Classification (GTDB taxonomy): domain Bacteria; phylum Planctomycetota; class Phycisphaerae; order Phycisphaerales; family UBA1924; genus JBGSZV01. The sequence continues at coordinate 129 of JBGSZV010000236.1, read as the reverse complement.
GCACAGGACGAGTCTGCCCCATGCACACCCCCCGCTCGCTCGCCCACCTCGCCGAGATCGCCGACAAGGCGCTCTTTCACGACCTCCTCCACGACATCAGCCCCGCCCGCGTCGCTACCGCCGTCGGCA
>JBGSZV010000235.1:0-7584 GCA_041750235.1 Phycisphaerales bacterium | reverse complement strand
CGCTCGCGGGCGACGGCAGCTTCGTCGCCCTCAACATCGACGCCGGAGGCATCGCCGGCGCGCTCGGCCAAAGCGTGAGCGCCACTTCCAACGTCATCTACCAGCACCCCCAGGGCGGCAACTTCCCGCCCGCCGCCGAATCCATCTCCGAGGAGCCCGGCCTTGAGTACGACTCCTACGTCGCGCTCGGCGAATCGCCCTCGACCTTCGGCTACACCGGCCGCGCGCCGTGGATGACCCTGGGCGGCAGCCAGTACGCCGGCTTCTTCGGTCCCAACAACACGCCCATCAAGAACAACGACTGGTCGCGCCCCCTCAACCACATCTGGTTCGCCCCCGGCGTCCACGCGCCCCCCGGCACCACCGTCTACAGCGCGCCCGGCCCCCACTCCGGTCTTCAGTCCGTCTTCGTCGCGCGTCTGACGATCCCGCGCGGCAGCGTCCTCACCGGCCCCAGCGTCTACGTTGGACTTCAGACCCTCGAATCAAACACCCTCGCGGGCTACCAGCTCACCCTCAACGGCCCGACCCAGTTTTTCCCCATCTTCGCGAACTCGACGCCCCCCAGCGAAGCCACCTACAAGCTCAGCGCCTACCTCGCGGCGCAGCCCACCATCAGTGGATTCGGCGAAGCTGACGTCTACGACTTGTACGTCGAGGCCGTGCCAGCTCAGCAGGCCGTCGCCCCGCCGCCGCCTGCGCCTGCGTCACCACAAGCGACCACACCTCCCTCTTCAGGGACGAGCGCGCCCGCGAACGCATCGAGCGGGACCAATGCAGGCAAAAACAAGAAGCCTGCGAAGGCCCCGAAAGCGCCGAAGCCCACACGCCCACAGCGATCAAGGCGATAGCAATCACACGCAACGTTGCACCATTTCAGCCAGCACGCTGGAACCTGCGCGTTGACGCGGCGAAGATTGTTATGGCGTCGGTGCTCATTATTCGCACCGACCGTGTTCATTCAGTCTGTTGCCCGTCATCAGAATCCTGAATCGCAGACCAGGAGCTGGAAATCATGAGATGCGCGAGAATCGTCGCGGTCGCGATGTGTGTCGTCGTTTTGACGCCGCTCGTGTCCGCCACCCCGCCCTTTGAGTTGTTCAATCTCAGTTGCGGGGGCTACGGCAACCCGCCCAACTACCATCTCGGCGAACGCCTGATGGCTTCCAACGGCCGTATCTACCAGCACGAACTGGGAACGAACTACCCTCCCACATCGGAGGCAATCGCCGAAGACCCAGGCCTCGAGTTCGACTCCTACATCGCGGTCGGTGGCTCCCCCTCAACGATTGGCAATCGAGCGATGGAGCCTTGGAGCGTCTTCTGCACCGCGACCGACGGCCACTTTGCGCCGAACCACTACACCCAGATCAACAACCGGGATTGGCTGATGCCCCTCAGCCACGATTGGACCGCTACCTTCCCTTTCGGCGGACCCCGGTCGTTCAGCGCGCCGGGTCCCAGTGGCAATGAGGCGGTCTTCATCGCGCGGATCACCCTCGACCGCGATCGTGCGATCTTCGCGCCAAAGATCTACGTCGGCATCCGGGACTCCACCACGGGGCGGCCCGCGGCCTACTGGACCAGCGCCAACGGCCCATCGATCTATTTCGACCCCACCGTTCCCATGGCGCCCGCCTCGCAGCCGCCGGGTGTCTGGATCCGATTGAAGTGCTACCTGTCGGCGCCAGTCGACATCCCCGGTTTCGGACCCGCCGATGTCTACGACGTGTACGTCGAGTCGGTGCCGGAGCGCGATGAGCCGTGGACCTTTGATCCAGAGAATCCGCCAACGTCGGAAGACCTCGGCCATCCGGACGAGCCGAACGACACCCCCGCCCAAGCCGTCGCCATCACGGACCAGCCTCGGCTGCAAACGCTGAATGACGATTGGGATTACTTCAGTTTCACCGCACCCCGACGCGGCCAAGTCACGTTCGAAGCCGCGTTCCTCGAACCCGACACCAGCGCCGAGATGCATTTGTTCTCCCCGTCCGGACGCTTGATCAAGGTCGAACACAGTTCGGACCGCATTGCCGCCGTCTCCGGATCAGGCAACCCCGGGCCGTTTGTCGTCGGCATCAAGCGCCTCACAGGATCAGGGCGTTACACCGTCTACGCCACCTTCACCCCCGATTCCCCCGCCGACACGAACTCAGACCAAGTGACGGACGAGCACGACCTCTTCAACATCCTGCTGACGTGGGGCGCTTTCATCCCAAATCTCGACCCCGGAAGCGTCAATGCAGACCTCAATGGGGACCACCAAGTAGGCTCACCAGACCTCGAGGTCGCACTTCGCGCCATGGGCTTTGAGCGTGCCGACCACACCAACAAGACTTGGAAGAGGGCGATGAAGGGCTTGTACACCAGCGGCATTCGCCCGGTCGAGTCGTTCCCGCCAGGGACGCCTTCACGCGCCGTGAACCAGCACCACAAACTGTCCTTACAGCGCCTCAACTCCGCATCGCCCTGAACAGGGACGTCTGTTTCTCTAGTTTTCCCGTTCGCTGGCTGGAACCAGCCGAGCCAGCCGGCGAAGATCTTTATGAGACGGGCGCTCCCTGACTGACGCCCGCCGGCAAAGTCGTCTGTTGCCTTCATTTGATTCCTCTTCGCAGACCAGGAGCCGGACATCATGAGACTCGTGAGAATCGCCTTCACGGCGGTTGTCGTCGTTGTCGTGCTCACGCGCGCAGCGCACGCACGCCAAGGATTTGAGCTTTACAACCTCAGTTGCGGCACAGGACCCGGCGATGCATTCGCGCTGCCCCTTAGCAGCAGTTCCGGCCGCATCTACCAGCACCTTCTGGGCGACAACTACCCCCCGACAGACGCTGATGTCTCCGCCGAACCCGACCTCGAGTTTGATTCCTACATCGCCATCGGTGGCGGGCCTTCTTCCCCGCTCTATTCGTGCCCTCATCCTGCAAGCGTGAATCTGGCTGGACAGGATCGCGGACACTTCGCGCCGGCACTCACTCCCATCAACAACACGGATTGGTCGCAGCCTCTGCTGCATGACTGGTTCGCGCCGTTCCCGTTCGGCGGGCATCGAGCATTCAGCTCGGCCGGGCCGGGAGGCAATCCGGCCGTCTTCATTGGTCGCATCACGACCGATGAAGGTGCATCGCTTGTGTACCAGAAGCTTTACGCCGGGCTGAAAACGGAGTGCTCCCGCACGCTCGTCGGTTGCCACTTCAAAGACGACGGCACGGTCACCTACTTCAATCCCGAGAACAACCAACCCATCAGCCCGCCAGAAATCACCCTTCACTTGGTCGCCTACCGCACCGGCTCCGTCTCAATCCCCGGCTTCGGAGATGCCTGGGTCTACAACCTCTACGTCGAATCGCTGCCCAACCCTGCCTGGTCTGGTGACTGCAGCGATCCGCCGCCCCCCCCGCCTCCTCCACCACCACCCCCACCTCCGCCACCGCCGCCGCCCCCTCCCGAAGATGAGCCCTTCGAGCCCAACAACACCTTCTCGCAGGCCGCGCCCATCGACTCTGACCCCTGCCTCGTGACACTCAACGACGAGCGCGACTACTTCCGCTTCACCACCAACCGTCGTGGCGTCGTCAGCTTCCAAGCCACGTTCGCGAACGCCCAGCACGTGGCCGGTCAGGCGCTGCTCTACTCGCCCACCGGCCAGCTCATCCAGGTCGCCGATATCTCCAATGGCTCGGTCGAACTCTCCGGCGCCGGCAACCCGGGGACGTACTACCTGCTCATTCAGCGCCACGCCGGCGACGGCGACTACATGCTCTTCCCCTCGTTCACCCCCGACGCACCCGCCGACACCAACGCCGACAACGTCGCCGACGCGCGCGACGCCTTCAACATCCTCAGCACGTGGGGAACCTTCATCTCCGCGATCGGTCCCGGCGATATCAACGCCGATCTCAACGGCGACTACGACGTCGGGCGCCCCGATCTCGAGATCGTCCTCCGCGCCCTCGGCTACGACCGCGAGGACTACACCGTCAAGACATGGAAGAAAGCCATGAAGACCTTCTACACCCGCCAGATTCGACCCGTCGAGTCCTTCCCCGCGGGAACCCCGACGCGGCTCATGAATCAAACCCGCAAGGCCATGCAACAGCGACTCGAAGCCGCGCAGCCCTGAAGCGCTGTTCAACGAATCTCCGCCTCTCCCTTACGACAACCGCCCGGTCCTCCTGCAGCTCGCACTCAGGAACCGGGCGGTTGTGTTTCATCCATGGAGCGTGCGATCAGTCGTTCTGCTCGGTATTCAACGCGGCAGTGACCGCATTCTCGTAATCATCGCCCGCAAAGCCGACGTTGAAAACGAAATCGTTCCGCGCCTCGTTGGCATCATCCAGTTGATCGAGCAGGCTGGGCTCGTCCAGGTTGATGATGCGCACGAAGTACCGGCGTGTGATCCGGTTGGCGCCCGCGTAGCTGTCGAACTCGAGCTTCGAGAGCCGGTCGATGAACTTGATCGCCTCGACCTGAAGCCGATCATCCGTCGCCCCGCGATCATCCAGCTGCGCCAGCTTGGCCTCTGCGGCCGCGACGAGCGACGACGCACGGGCGTTGTAGCGATCCGCCAAGACCTGGAGGTCAATCACGCAGTCCTCGACCAGCTCATACCCGGGTCCGCCGGCCATCGCCGTCACACCCAGCACCAGTCCCGCCGTCGCACCGATGGTCCATCGATTCATGTGCTTCACCAACGCTCCTTTGAGAAGTCCATGCTTAGTCCGCGATCTCGTCCTGCAGCGCGGCCGAGATGGCGATCTGGAAGTTGGTCTCGCCGTCCTGGAGGTCGCTGATCGTATCATCACGCACAGTGTCAACGAGCGTGATCTGATCGATCAGCGTCGGCTCGTCCAGATTGACGAGTTTCACGAAACACTTCTGTGCCGTCTTGTTCGCCACCTTCTCGCAGTCGGTTTCCAGCTTCGCAAGCTTAAGGACGAACTTCTCGGCCTCCTGCGTGAGCTTCTTGTCGGTGGCGCCCCGATCATCCAGTTGCGCCAGCTTCGCAACGGCGGCATCCAAGATCGCCTGTCCGCGCGTGTTGAACGCCGTCTCGACAAGGCCCAAGTCCACGTTGCAGTCGTCTGCGAGCAAATCCCCGGCGCTCGGAGCAGGCCCGGCAAAGACCGACGCCGCACACACCAGCACCGCCGCCATCCCGCTCTTCCAGTTCTTCTTCATCGTTCTGACTCCTTGAAAGGACCGTTGCTCAGTCACCCAGTTCCGCCGCCAGCGCATCGGCGATGGCGGCCAGTGCGTCCGCTTGATCCAGGTCCATCTGCGCAATCACGCCCGCGCGCTGCGCCGCGATCTGCGTCAACTGCGCGATCAGCGCCGGCTCATCCAGCTTCACGATCTTGAGCGTACAGGCCCGCGCCACCTTTGTGTTCTGTGCGACGGACTTGGTGTACAGCTTGAGCACCTTCACCACCGCCTTGTCGGCCTCGGCGTCCAGTTGCTCCTCGCTCGCGCCGCGATCGTCCAGCTGCGCGAGCTTCACGGCGGCCTGCGCCGCGATCGCATCCGAGCCGTCGTCAAAGCCGTTGAAAATGCCCTCAAGCGCCGCCGTGCACGAATCCAGCACCTCATCGCCCGTCGGCGGCGCGGCAACCGCCATCGGCGCGAAAGCACCCAATCCAATCGCGAACACCACCGCCATCCGCAGTTGTTTCACCATCGCATCATTCTCCCCGGCACGGCAACTCACCCGCGCCACCGGGAGCATAGCCGCACCTCCCCATCCCAGCGCAATCGATGATCACCCATCACCTGGCGGGCCCGGTAACCCCCGCGCCCGCCGCTCCATGTACGCACGGCACTCGTCCGTCTCCCGCCACTTCAGCACGGCTTCGCCGCACTGACGGCACAGCCAACCCCGTCCCGGACAGTAGTAACCGAGCTGCGTTGAATGATCCTCGCTCCTGCGTTCGAGCGTGCCAGCACAAAACGTGACAAGACAATGATCGTGTGCGAACCAACTTCCTGGCCCACACATCACGCCATACACACTCGGATCATCGCCACCCATTTCCACCTGTTCGGTTCGGACGCCACCACCCGGAATCGGCACATCTTGGCAAAGAATCCCGACCCACGATGCCCACCGGAACTCCGAAGCGAGCCATGTGTCAAGTTCGTCGAATAAAACCGAGGCAACCGCACCATCAATCTTGACCTGATCGTCCCACCACTGAGTCACACTATTTCTCCCTCTGCGTTCTCTGTCGAAGATCCCGGCGCGCCGGGGCGTCTCTGCGGTGAGTATTCACCCCACCGGCGTCACCGGCTTCTCCCCCGCCAGCACCGCACCCACGTTCGCCGCGCACAGCTCCGTCATCTGCCGACGGCTCGTCTCGCTCGCGCTCCCCATGTGCGGCGCCATCACGACATTCGGCAATGTCGCAAGACCCTCATGCACCGCGGGCTCGCGCTCGAACACGTCCAGCCCAGCGCCGAAGATCCGCCCTTCCTTGAGCGCCGCCGCCAGCGCCGCCTCGTCCACGATCGGCCCCCGTGCCGTGTTCACCAGCACCGCCGTCCTCTTCATCAGACCGATCCGCCGCGCATCCATCAGGTGCCGCGTCTCCGAGGTCAACGGCACATGCACGCTCACGAAATCTGCCCGCTTCAACCCCTCATCAAGCTCCACCCGCTCCGCATTCAGCGGCGCCTGCTCGAACTGCGGCTCCTTTGAACGGCTCGCATACAGCAGCCTCATCCCCCACCCCATCGACCGGATCGCGGTTGCGTACCCGATCCGCCCCGCGCCGACGATCAGGAGCGTCTGCCCCGCGATCGGCCGCCCGATGAACTCGCTCGGCCCCAGGATGCCGTACTTCGTCCATTCACCAGTCCGCACGAACCCGTCCGCGAACGCCAGCTTCCGCGCCGCCGCCAGCAGCAGCGCCCACGCCATGTCCGCCGTCCCCTCGGTCACCGCATCGGGCGTGTTCGTCACGATCACCCCGCGCCGCTTGCACGCCGCCACATCAATATTGTCGTACCCCACGGCAAAGTTCGACACCACCTTCAACTGCGGCCCCGCGGCATCCAGAAACCCGTCATCCACCCGCTCCGACACCCACGTCACACACGCGTGCGCCCCGCGCACGAACGCCTGCAGATCGGCGGGCGAGGCAAACCCCCGCAACGGCCCGAAGCGGACCTCATGCCCCGGGACGCTGAACTCACTCGGCAAAGGACGGCTGACGGCAACGATCATGCCCACAGCCTAGCGGCCCCCGCACATCTGCCTCTACCATCCCCCACCCGTGACCACCGCCCCCGCGACATCCCCCGCTCCGACAGCCCCGAGTTCGCTCATCGGGCGCATCGCGCTGGCGGTCTCCGACATCAAGATCGCCCACTCCGTCTTCGCGCTGCCGTTCGCCGTGCTGGGGGCATTCCTCGCCTTTGCCCCCCGAACTGATTTCAACGCCCTTCCACGAAGCCACGCGACCTACGCCCCGCCCAACTGGCCTCGCTTCCTCGGCCAGCTCGCCCTCGTCGTCCTCTGCATGGTCCTCGCCCGCACCTGGGCCATGCTCGTCAACCGCCTCGCCGATCACCGCTTCGATG
>JBGSZV010000234.1:0-21635 GCA_041750235.1 Phycisphaerales bacterium | reverse complement strand
CAGCGCCTGGGCCGCGGCGATGGTGGGGGGGTGGACCATCCTCCACCTCGCGCGCGACGAACAGATGCGCCGCGCCGCCGTCCTGTCGGTCTTTTCGTTCGTCGCGATCCTCGTCGCCAAAGGCGCGTACCAGGTCTACGTCGAGCACGCCTACACCGTCGCCGCCTACAAGAAGGACTCCGCGGCCATGCTCGCCGCGCAGGGCCTCACTGAAGGCTCCACCGGCGCGAAGGAATACGAACGCCGTCTCTTCCAACCCGAACCGCTGGGCTGGTTCGGCCTGTCCAACGTCTACGCCACCCTCGTCGCCGCATCCTTCATCTTCTTCCTCGGCCTCAGCATCGGCGCGTGGAAGCTCGTTAAAGCGAAGCTCATCACCAGCGGCCCCGCCGGCGCGATGTCCCTCGCCGCACTCGCCTCGCTCTTTGCGCTCTACCTCAGCGGCAGCAAAGGCGGCTGGGGCGCGATGCTGGCGGGCGGAGTCGTTCTACTGGTGGGCTCCCTCTCCCCTTGGGAGAGGATGTCGAGGCCCAGCGAGACAGGTGAGGGATCTGTACCTACTCGACCTACTTTTCTCTCGTCTCTCTTCCGGACTTTGCTCCCTCTCCTCCTCTGTCTTTCAACGCTCGCCATGGTCGCCCTCCGCGGCGCGATCGGCGAGCGCCTCCACGAACTCTCCCTCCTCTTCCGCTGGCACTACCTCGTCGCCGCGACCCGCATCTTCGCCAGCGAATCCCTCTTCGGCGTCGGCCCGATGGGCTTCAAAAACGCCTACGCCCTCCACAAAGTCCCCATCAACCCCGAGATGGTCGAAAGCCCTCACTCGGTCTTCTTCGACTGGGCCGCCACCTTGGGCGCCTTCGGCCTCTGCTGGGGCTTCGTGCTGATCTGGATGCTCCGCCGTATTGGCACTTTTCTTTCCTCCCCAAGACTCAAGACCCAAGACTCAAGACCCCCGCACTGGCGTTCCAGCGCTCCCGTCCTCATCGTGGTCGCCGTCGCCAGTGCCTTCGCGTGGTTCCGCGAAGCCCCCATCATCACCGCCGACGAATGGCCCCTGCGCCTCATCGCCCTCGCGGTCTGCCTCGCCCTGATCGTCATCGGCACGAAGATCGCCGCCCTCGCCCCGCGTGCATTCACCGTCTCCCTCGCCGCCGCCGCGTGCGTGGTGGCCGTTCACTCGATGATCGAGATGACGCCGACGCAGCCGGGGTCATGCATGCTTGCGATGCTGATGCTCGCCTGCGGAGCATCAGCCGTCATGCCCGGCGTCGTTCAGCAGACGAAGAGTCGAATGCTTGCGAGCGTGCTCCTGCCGCAGCCGCCGCTGGTTGTCGCGATCTTCATCCTCGGGGTGAGCGTGGTCGTTGCCGATCGGAAGGAAACCGCTTTGCGGAAGGCAGCGGCGCTCGCGGTCGATCTGACAACAGTCCAGCGCTACTTGGATTCGGATCAGTTCGAGCAGCATCGCGGCGTTGCGATGCAGTTTGCGACTCGACTTGGCTACAAGTCAGGGTTCTGGGGCGATGGCGAAACTGATCCCGTGCGAGACAAACTCCTGGATGCACGCGGGTTTCTGGCGAGAGACATCGGCGCTCAACTCTTAGTGGCGTACTGGCCGCAGGTCTTCGGCGACTTTGCACCCAAGATCGATCCGTCCTTCTCCCAAGTGGCCGACGAGTACATTCGATTCGATGTTCTCGCTGGCATGTACTTCAAAGAGAGCAAGCTGGGACGGGAAAAGCCGACCCGATTTATGCCTTTTCAGATGACGGAAAGTTTCAATCACTCGACGGGCGTGAACGGCTCAGTTGCGATGATGTCTCGGCTGGCGAGCGGGTGGCACGAACTGGCGAAAATTGGTGTCGGTGCCGACTCCATTCACCAAGCATTGAATCACTGGCTCCGCGTCATCCACCTCGACCCCTACTCCCTCACCCCCGCCCTCAGCGCCTACCGCCTCGCCCGCGAACTCAACGACACCGCTATCGCCCGCGACATGGCCGCCCGCGCCCTCCGCAACAACGCCTACCTCCGCCTCGACCCCCTCAAGCAGCTCGACCCTGCCCAAGTGGCCGATCTCGAACGCTTTCTGGCCGAAACGACCCCCAACCCGAGCCAAACACCCCCCGCAGAACCCGCCAATCCGCCCCCTCCGACTTGACCCGCGCCCGGCTTCCGTTAGTATTTCACGCGTCTGGCCGAACATCCTGTGGTCAAACTGGACCAATCGGCCGATGGATTCGGTGTAACGCACAAGGGCCCGGCAGAATCAACGCCGCAGCCCGTTTCCAAGCGAGCGCAGCGCCCATGGACAGCGACCAAGACGACGAATCTGCTAACGCACGCTGACCGCGCCGCCTCATCTCTCTCACATCACAGCCCATCGTCGCAGGGATCCCCGCCGTTCGGCGTGAACCCCCAGCGGTGATCGATAAATCAAACGACTCGCACCCGTTGAGTGCTCCCCACCAACTGCGGAGCCAAGGAAGCAGCCACCATGGACCTCTCGAAGATTCGCAACATCGGCATCTGTGCTCACATCGACGCAGGCAAAACCACCGTCTCTGAGCGCATCCTGTTCTACACAGGCAAGAACTACAAGCTCGGCGAAGTGCACGAAGGCACCGCCACCATGGACTTCCTCCAGGAAGAGCAGGAGCGCGGCATCACCATCCAGTCCGCCGCCACCACCTGCCCCTGGGAGCACAAGGGCATCACCTACCAGATCAACCTCATCGACACCCCCGGACACGTGGACTTCACCATCGAAGTCGAACGCTCCATGCGCGTCCTCGACGGCGCGGTCGCCGTGTTCGACGGCAAGGAAGGCGTCGAAGCTCAGTCCGAGACTGTCTGGCGTCAGGCCGAACGCTACGAAGTCCCTCGCATCTGCTTCATCAACAAGATGGACAAGATCGGCGCCGACTGGGAGTTCAGCTTCGCCTCGATCAAGGAACGCCTTGGCGCCAACGCCATCGCCATGCAGATCCCCATTGGCCACGGCCATGAACTCGAAGGCATCGTCGACCTCGTCACCATGAAGGCGTACTACTTCGACGCCTCCGAGCTCGGCGCGGTCGTCACCGAGAAGGATGTTCCCGACTCCGTGAAGGAACTCGCCGAACTCCATCGCCACGAACTCATCGAGCAGGCCACCCACTTCGACGATTCGCTTCTCGAAACCGTGCTGGAAGGCAAGGAGCCCACCGCCGACCAGATCCGCAAGGCGATCCGCAAGGGTGTCGTGTCGCGCGAGTGCACCGCGGTCTTCACCGGCGCCGCCCTCCGCAACATCGGCGTCCAGCTCCTGCTCGACGCGGTTGTCGATTACCTCCCCTCGCCCACCGAGAAGCCCGACGTCCAGGGTTCCAATCCCCGCGACTTCGACGAGAAGATGACCCGCCCCAACAGCGCCGATGCCCCCTTCTCCGCGCTCGTGTTCAAGGTCGTGTCCGACACCCACGGCGACCTCACCTACATGCGCGTCTACTCCGGCAAGCTCGCCAAGGGCAGCCGCGTCATCAACCCCGGCAACGGCAAGAAGGAAATCATCTCGCGCATGTTCGAGATGCACGCCAACAACCGCATCGCCCTTGAAGAAACCCACGCCGGCGAGATCGTCGCCTGCGTCGGCATCAAGGATTCGTTCACGGGTGACACCCTCTGCGACCCCGATCACCCCATCCTGCTCGAACGCATGACCTTCCCCGAGCCCGTGATCTCCATGTCCATCGAGCCCAAGAGCGCCGAAGACAAGCGCAAGCTCGGCGACGCCCTGGGCATCATCCGCCGCGAAGACCCCTCGTTCCGCTCCAACTACGACGACGAAACCGGCCAGACCATCATCTCCGGCATGGGTGAGTTGCACCTTGAAATCATCAAGAACAAGCTCGTCCGCGACATGAAGGTGAACGTCGAAGTCGGCAAGCCCCGCGTGTCCTACCGCGAAGCCATCACCGGCAAGGCCGAGTGGGTCCGCGGCAAGTTCGTCAAGCAGACCGGCGGTCGCGGTCAGTTCGGCGACTGCACCATCAACATCGAGCCCTTCACCAAGGCGCAGGCCGACGAGGCGGAACTGGATTTCGAGGGCAACGTCGCCTGGGAGAACAAGGTCGTCGGCGGCTCGATCCCCAAGGAGTTCATCCCCAGCGTCGAAGTCGGCGTCCGCCGCACCGCCGCTTCGGGCGTCATGGCCGGTTACCCGCTCATCAACATCAAGGTCACCCTCGTTGACGGCTCGTACCATCCGGTCGACTCCTCGCAGGTCGCCTTCGAGCAGGCCGGTCGCCTCGCGCTCATCGACGCTTGCCAGAAGGCCAAGCTCACGCTCCTCGAGCCGATCATGAAGGTCGTCATCACGACCCCCGAAGACTTCTTCGGTTCCGTCACCGGCGACATCTCGTCGCGCCGCGGCATGATCGTCAACACGATGGAGCGCGGAAACACCCGCATCATCACCTGCGAAGTGCCGCTCTCCGAGATGTTCGGCTACACCACCGTGCTCCGCTCGATGACCCAGGGCCGTGCCACCAGCGCCATGGAACCCCTCGAGTACCGCCCGCTCCCGCCCAACATGGTCAAGGAAGTGGTCGCCGCCGGCGCCTGATCCGCATCGAAAATCAGCCCATTCCCGACCCGCGCACCCCGGTGCGCGGGTTTTTTCTTACCCATCTTCACTTTTGGTCTGATAACCCACCACTCCCCTGAATTGGCTGATAATCTCAACCGCAGAAGATCGCGGGGCAGATTGTTCGCCGCCGCTCAACGGAACATTGAAGGAGAGATTGATCATGATGAAGCGCATTGCCGCTGTCGCGGTGACTGGTGTTGCCCTTGCGACGATGTCCGGTGCCGGCACCGGCGCTACCCACCCGCTGATTGAGTTCGTCAGCCCGACCCTCTTCAGCTGCACGCAGTTCGCCGACTACGACGACGCCAACATCAACCTCGAAGTCGTCTTCAAGAACGGCCTCAAGCCCCACACTGTCAAGGTCTACGTCAACGGCAAGTGCATCGACCTCCGCAAGACGTTCATCCGTCCCAGTGGCTTCACCCGCCTCCTCACCCGTACGGACAACCTGTTCTACGGCGACAAGGCTTGCGGCCAGGCCACCCGCATCAACACGATCAAGGTCAAGGGCAAGGACTACACCGGCTGCGATCGCCAGTCCGGCTTCCGCTTCTTCTACGTCAACGTCGTCGAGACTCCCTGAGTCAACCGAACTGACAATCACCGTGGCAGTCCTTCCAAGTGAATGGCCGCCGCGGCTCTGATTCATAGCCAACGCCCCGCGAACCCCCGTTCGCGGGGCGTTGTCGTTCCGCGATACCATGCCCCCATGGTTCGACTCTCCAAGATCTACACCAAGGTCGGCGACGCCGGCACCACCATGCTCGGCGACGGCAAGACCGTCCCCAAGGAAGACCCCCGCGTCGAGGCCTACGGCACCGTCGATGAGGCCAACGCCGCCCTCGGCCTTGTGGTCGCCCAGATGACGCACCCCGCCGAGATCCGGGCCGAACTCGTCCGCATCCAGCACGACCTCTTCGATGTCGGGGCCGACCTTTGCGTCCCCATCGAGCCCGGGGAAGAACCAGGGAAACGCCTCCGCATCATTCCCGAACAAGTCCAACGCCTGGAAACCCTCATCGACCGCTACAACGAGCCCCTGGCTCCCCTCAACTCCTTCGTCCTGCCCGGCGGGACCGCTCTGTCATCCCACCTCCATCTCGCCCGCACCGTGGTCCGGCGGGCCGAACGCCTCGTCGCCGCCCTGTTGCACGCCGAGCCCCGGAAGACCAACGCCCAGTCGATGATCTACCTCAACCGACTGTCCGACCTGCTCTTCGTCCTCGCCCGCGTCCTGAACAATCAGGGCAAGGACGACGTTCTGTGGAAGCCCGGCGCCAACCGATAGGGGACCGACGTGGCATCGAGCGCCAGTTTCACAACCGAGTTCCGTGAGGAGATCTCCCAGGAGCAGGACCGCTGGCTCCGCCGCCGGTTCCTCTGGTACTGCGGCGTCATCATCGGCCTGGGTGTCCTGCAGGTCCTGGGCGTCCTGATCGTTGAGATCCTCGGGCTCAACTTCGACAAGTCCACCACCGGCGCGGTCACCCGCTGGATCGCCAATGGGCTCAACGCCGTCTCCGTGGCCGCCTACATCCTCGCCTTCATCGGCGTGTATCGCGAACCCAAATCCCGCGCGCAGATCGTTCGACTCGTCTACTGGCTCATCATCCTCAACGGCGTCTTCAGCATCATCGCCCTCCCCATCACTGTGGAGATCCGCGGCACCGATTCTGTCGTTGCCGAGGTCACCAAGCATCAGAGATCAAAGAAGAGCGGTGAGACCACCGTCACCATCGCGCCGACGCCCGGCTTCAAGATCGAGTTCGAAGACCGACTCCCTCAAAACCCTGCCGAGCCCCCGATCGAAGCACTTCCTCCGCCCCCGCCCGAAACGTTGGCAGCGGACGCACCCGTCGTCGCAGAAGCGCCGGTCACGGTCGAGTCGCCTCCTTCTGGCAACTCTTCGCGGCGCGACCCCAATGCCGTCATCTTCGCCGGGATGAATCGCAAGCAGCTCACCGTGACCGCCATGGTCGCCGCGTCCGGCCTTGCCTCCATCTTCATTACCCACCTCTTTGCCTGCCTCTTCCTCCCGCTCACCCCGTGGGAGTCGGTGCGCCCGCTCATTCCGCTGCTGATCATCAACGGCGCCATCACCCTCTACTACAGCGGCCTGAGCCTGATCCCCGTCCTCGCCGTCATCGCCACACCCCTCGTCGGACTTCCCGGCGCGGGCATCTGCTGGTGGCGGCACGGCCGCTTCAAGGACCGCTTCACCACCAAGCTCGTCAAGACCCGCTACAACGAACTCAAGCAGGAACTCACCAGCGCCCGCCAGATCCACGAGTCGCTCTTCCCTCGTCCGATCTTCGACGGCCTGATCCGTCTCGACTATCGCTACGAGCCGATGCGCCAGATCGGCGGCGACTACCTGTACGCCCGAGCCTCCCCAGACTCGCTCACCATCGTCATCATCGACGTCACCGGTCACGGCATCAGCGCCGCGTTGGCCGTGAACCGGCTCCACGGCGAGATCGACCGCCAGTTCGGCGAGAACCCCAAAGTCGGCCCCGGCGAGATCCTCGTCGGCATGAACGCCTACCTCCACTACGCCCTCGCCACCCACTCGGTCTACGCCACCGCCCTCTGCATCCGCGTCGACACCAGCACCGACACCCTCCGCTGGGCCAGCGCCGGACATCCGCCCGCGTTCATCCGCGCCGTTGACGGCACGATCGACCGCCTCGATTCCACCACGCTGGTCCTGGGCGCCTGCCGCGGCGACGACTTCCAGCCCGCCGAGCGTGCGATGAACTTCGGCAAAGGCGACGTCCTCATCGCCTACACCGACGGCGCGACCGAGGCCCGCAATCAGCAGGGCAAGATGCTCTCTGTGGCCGGCTTCGAGCGCCTCGTCGCCTGCGTCCAGCCGCAGACAAGCCACAAGTCCGGCGACTGGTGCGCCGGCGTTCTTCAGATGGTCGATAGTTACCGCTTCGGCCCCGTCCAGGACGACACCCTCATCGTCGAAATCAGCCGGCCACTCTGAGCAACCATGAGCGCCATCGCTTCGATGTCGGCCGAGATGCAGCGCGAGTTCGAAGCCGATGCGCTGCGCTGGCTGCGTCGCCGGTTGCTCTGGTGCTGCGCGATCTTCGGCGGCTTTCTGGTCATCACCACCATCGCGACCGGCATCTACGCCGCAACCAAGGTCCCCCCGGAGGCACACCGAGCGGCGTGGATCTCAGTCTCCTTGTCGGCGCTGACGGCCATCATTTTTCTCGCGCCCATCCCTTACGTGTTGCGGACCAGGGACGTCATTCCAAGAAACCGCCTCATCTGGATTGTCACGGGGATGATCTGCGCCGCCGGCTTCCTCAAACTCGCCCAGTTCCCATTCCTTCGCGACGTTCAACGCGCGATGCCCGAATTCCAGTCGGACCTTCCAGCCGGGACCCAGTGGATGATCTCCATGACCGTCCTGCACTTCCTGACGTCCCTCCTGATCCCTTGGACGCCCCGGGAAGCCATCCGCCCGCTGATCCCGGTGCTCGTCGTCAACGCCGTGGGCGTGACGATCGTTGATTCCGCGCCGATCCTCTTCAAACTGGGCGTCGTGGTCTTCATGTGCGTGATCGCCGTGCCCGGCACGCTGGTTGCATGGCTCCGCCACTCTCGATTCCGGAACCGTTTCCACCTGCGCGCGATGAGCGATCGATTCAATGAGATCTCCCAGGACCTCACCGCCGCCCGCCGCATCCACGAGTCAATCCTGCCCCGCCCGGTTCACCACGGGCCGATCCGGTTCGACTATCGCTACGAGCCCATGCGCGAGATCGGCGGCGACTACGTCCACGCCCATGTCACACCCGACGCGGCCACCATCGTCATCATCGACGTCACCGGCCACGGCATCGGCGCGGCCATCGCCGTGAACCGCCTCCACGCCGAGCTGATCCATCAGTTCGCCGCCGATCCCACCGTGAAGCCCGGACGACTCCTCGCCGTACTGAACGCCAGCCTCCACAGCCTCGCGATTCATTCCATGTTCGCCACGGCCATCTGCATCCGTGTCGATACGCTCACCAACTCCCTCGCATGGGCCAGCGCCGGCCATCCCCCCGCATTCCTCCGCGCCGCCGACGCCTCCATCCGCTCGCTCGAATCCACCGCGATCGTCCTGGGCGCGTGCGACGCGACCGACTTTGACCCCGACGAGCAGGTCACCCCGTTCCACGCCGGCGACATCGCGATCGCCTACACCGATGGCGCCCTCGAAGCACGCAACCAGCAGGGCAAGATGCTCGGCATCGCAGGTCTCGAACGCCACCTCGCAGGCGTTGAGTCCCCTGCATGTCCCAACCCCGGCGACTGGTGCGCCAGCGTCCTCCAGATGGTGGACAGCTACCGCGTCGGCCCCGTCCAGGACGACACGCTGATCGTCGAGATCAGCCGACCCTTCTGATCGGCGCACAGCGCACGGCGCAATGCGCACTGCGTCCCTTACCCCACCACATCCGGCAACTCGCTCATCCCCTCGGTGAGATCCCGCGGCCCGTTCTCGGTGATCAGCACATCCGCCTCGTAGTGCACGCTCATCGACCGGTCCGCCGTGATGATCGGCCACGCATCCACCGACTTCATCCGCCCGACCTTCGGCGCATTTCTTCGTCCCGAGATCTCATCACCCGCCACCGTCTCGCCCGTCCCGACCGCGATCATCGGCTCCACCGCCACCAGTGTCCCCGGCGTGCAGGGTCGCAGCCCGTCGGGCCACTCCGCGTCGTACACCGGCACCACGTTCGACACGTACGGCTCAGCATGCAGCGACCGCCCGTACCCGTGCCCGCCCAGCCCGCGCACCAGGTGGAATCCGCACTCGCGCTCCACATACTGCTGCACCGCCTTGGCCCACGCCATGTACAGGTTCCCCGGCTTCAGCGTCGGGATGCCCCGCTTCAGCGACTCCTTCCCGCAGGTCATCAACTTTTTCACCTGCGCCGAAGGCTCGCCCAGCGAATACGTCCACGCCGCATCGCCGATCCACCCGCGATAGATCACGCCGATGTCGATCTTGAGGAGATCCCCCTCGACCAATGGGGCCGTGTGGTACGCCGATGTGCCGTGGACGACGCAGTCGTTGAGCGACAGGCACGCATGGTTCGGAAACGGCGGCAGGGATCCCTGCCGGTACCCGATGAAGCACGAACGGCAGTCCAGTTCCTTTAAGAACCGCCCGCACTCCGCATCCAGCTGCGCCAGCGTCATCCCGATCCGCACGAACCCGGAGAGGTGGCGATGCACATCCACCACCCGCTGCGCGGCGGCGTAGGCGAGGTCGGCTTCGGCAGGCGTAATCCGGGGCGGCTTCGACATGGGGAGAGCATAGTAGCGAGAAGCGCAAGAGCCTCCGCCGGGTGTCATCCTGGCGCGCCGGGACTTGCCTGCCAGTGCCGCGGCCAACCACTCGATCCCCTCGAGCGTACATTGCACCAGTGATCTACGTCACCGACGATCGCGACCAGAGCGTGCCCGCCCTGCCGCTTGCCCCGAAAACTTTCGTCGGGATGCTCTTTCCCGGCGTCTTTTCCACGGCCATTCGACGCGTGAGTCTCGCCGGATACCGCCGCAATGTGCCGATACTGTTGTTGGGAGCGATTGTCACGTTTGTCGCGATAGGGCTTCCGTTGGTCGGCTTCGTTGCGCTGATTCGAGGCGGATCTCCGAGATGGATCGACACGACGCTCATCAGCTTGCTCGCGATCGCGTGCAGCATCGGCAACGCTCGCAGCTATTTGCGCCGACTCCAATCTTGGAACCCTCCACGCATCGCCCGCGCGATCGTCTCCGAAGGCATCTGCGCCTCATGCGGCTACCCCCTCGTCGGTCTCCAACCTGAGCATGACGGATGCGTCACATGTCCGGAATGCGGCGCGACGTGGAAACTGCCTGCTCAACAAGTGCTCACACACAAAGACTAAGCAGCTTGTCCCAACGGCCGTAGTTCGTCTGCGTCAAGTGAAGGCTGCTTGTAGCGTGTCAGCACCGCGTTGAGTGCAGTAATGGTGATCGCAGACGGCGACAAGATCTCGATGCCGATCGGACGCCCGTCTGAACTCACATCCACCAGTAGCGTGTCATCGATTCGATCCGTTCGCGCGGCACGATCTCCTTCTCGCCGATCGAGATAAAGGTACGCCGCGAATGGGCGTCCGTTGCGATACGTGACTTCGAGGTATCTCGTGGACATGCAGGATCGTATGCGTCACGAAGTGATGATCTCACCCCCGCACACCACCACCTCCACCGGATTCCCCCCAAACTCATAGGCCAGCATCCGCTCATCCCTGTGCCGCAGCAGCACCAAATCCGCCCTCTGGCCAACCTCGATCGTCCCCCGTGATCCGATCTCCGGCACCTGCCGTCCCACCAGCGCCCCCGCGTTCGCCGTCACCGCACTGATGGCCTCCGACGGCGTCAGCCCCAGCATCCGCACCGACAGCGCCACCGCCATCGGCACGCTCGCGCACGGCGCCGACCCCGGGTTCACATTCGTCGCTACCGCCAAGGCCCCGCCGCTGCCCACGAACTCCCGCCCATTGCCGTAGCGCCCATCCGTGTGAAACCCGGCGCACGGCAGCATCACCCCGAACGTCCCCGATGCCGCCAACTCTTTGAGCGTCTCGGGCGTCGTCGCCTCAAGGTGATCGACGCTCAAGACGCCGTGCGAACTCGCCCACTCCGTCATCCCCAGCGCATTGAACTGATCCGCATGCACCCGCACCGGGTGCCCCAGCTCCATCGCCCTCTCAAAAAGCCGGATGCACTCCTCCAGCGACCACGCGCCCTTCTCGCAGAACGCATCAATCGCGATCCCCGGGAACTCCGCGTGCACCGCCGGCAGCGTTTCCTCGATGGTCCTCTCGACGAACGCATCAGCATACGGGTCCAGCGCATGCCCGATCAGTGCCGTCATCACCACCGTCCCCGGCCATCCCCGCGCCGCCTCCGCGATCGCCCGCAGCATCTTCAGCTCATCCGCTGTCGAAAGACCGTACCCGCTCTTCACCTCAACCGTCGTCGTCCCCTCCCGCAGCATCCATCCCAGACGCGTGCACAAGCTCGCGACAAGCTCCGCCTCCGTCGCCTTCCGCACCGCCCGCACCGTCGACATGATCCCGCCGCCAGCCTTCAGGATGTCGAGATACGCGGCACCCTTCCGCTTCATCTCCCACTCATCCAGCCGGTCCCCCGCCCACAGCGCATGCGTGTGACAATCCACAAACCCCGGCATCAGGACCCGTCCCGCCGCGTCGATCACCGTTCCCCCGGTCACCGACGATGTCCCGATCGAACGAACGATCCCCCCCTCAACCACCACATCCGCGCACTCCACGACTCCAAGGTCATTCATCGCCGCCGTGCCGCGCCGCAGTCCGCCGCGCATCGTCAGCACCCGCGCATTGCGAACAGTCAAAGAGCTCACGACCCGCGCTCCGCAAACGCCGCCACAAACGTCAGGAAAAGCAGCGCCGCAATCCGCGCTGTCCTTCCCACCCGCTCCGGAAACTTCGCATCCCACGCAGGATCATCCTGCAGCGGATTCAGCTCCATGATGTCAAAGTGCCGCACTGCCGGATCCCGCGCCAGGGCATCCACGATCATCAACCCCTCGCGCACGCTGATCCCGCACGGGTTCACCGCGCTCACCCCCGGCGCCTGCGATCCATCGATCGCATCCATGTCGAAGCTCACGAACCGCGCCCGCGAAGGGCCGTACTCCGGCCGATCGTCCCCCTCGCGCGTCCGCCCCTGCGGCGTGATTGTCAGATGCCCGCCCTGCCCGATCAGCCACTTCACATGCTCCGGCGAGTTCGCAAACCGCCCCGCCCCCAGCACCGCGAACTGCTTCGCATCAACGAACCCGCCCTCGATCAACCGCCTGAACGGCATCCCGCTCCCCACCGTCTCCCGCACATCCAGATGCGCATCGATGTTCCGTCCGCCCACCGCGCCCCCGACATGCTTCGACAGCGCCCGCACCGCCGGGAACGTCAGGTCATGCCCTCCGCCGATGCACACCGGCACGAGTCCCGCCGCGTGCACCGCCAGCAGCGCCTCCGTCATTCGGTCATGCGTCTCGTTGAGCGTCGCTTCGCGATGCCCCTGCCCGCTCGCGGGTATCACATCGCCCACATCCACCACGCCCACCCGCAGTTCGTGGTTCGTCCCCGCATCCCACGCCGTCCCGTACCGTGCCAGCGCCGCCCGGAATGCTGCGGGCCCATGCGCGGCGCCAATCCTGCCCGAGTTCAGCGAGACCCCCAGGTCATCTGGCAATCCGACCAGCGCAATTTTGCATCCGTTTGCTTCCACGCCGTTCGCGCCCGCTTTGCGGATCTGTTCGGCAAACCGGCCGCCCGGAATCGTCGGCCAGTGGGGGGGTGTCGTGTGCGGAATCTGCATCGCGCCAGTCTAACGCCGCAACCCCGCTCCTTACCCCTCGGTATCCGCTTTCATGAACAAGCCTTCGCCCCGCCGCGTCGCCAGCCTTGCCTTCATCCTCTCCCTCTCCCCCTTCGTCTGGGGCGACATGCTTGAGAACGAAGAACGCAAGGCCAACGGCACCGTCGTCATTTCCACCCGGGGCGACAACAAGCTCCTCGTCATCGATGCCGCCACCGGCGAAACCCGAGCCACCATCGACGCCGGCATGGGCGCCCACGAGTTCGCCGTCTCGCCCGATGGCACGATCGGCGTGGGCTCCTGCTACGGCAGCGGCCAGCACCACAAGACCGCCGACAACCGACTCTTCGTCGTCGATCTCAAGAACAGGAACGTCGCGCGCACCATCGACCTCGGCGAACACCAGCGCCCCAACGACCTCGTCATCCTCGCCGACAACCGCCACGCCCTCTGCACCTCCGAAGTGATGCAGGCACTCCTCAAGGTAAACCTTCACGAGGGCAAAGTCGCGCAGACCATCCCTCTCGACCATTCCGCCGGCCACATGCTCGCTGCCCTGCCCACCGGCGATCGCGCCTACGTCTCCCACGTCAAGCCCGGCGGTGTCAGCGTGATCGATCTCAAGGCCGGCAAAGTCGAGAAGTTCATTGAGACTGCCTTCGGCGCTGAAGGCATCGCCGTCTCACCCGACGGCGCCCGCGTCTGGGTCGCCAACAACCGTTCCGGCACCATCAGCATCATCGACACCGCCACGCTCGAGGTCGTCAACACCATCAAGAGCGAAGGCTTCCCCTTCCGCGTCCGCTTCACCCCCGACGGCACACGCGTCGCCATCTCCCACCCCATGTCCGGCGAGATCAAGATCTACAGCGCCGCCGACACCAACCTCGTCGCCACCGCCGAAGTGAAAGAGGCCGGCCAATCCCTCGGCCCCACCTCCATTTCCATCAGCGCTGACAGTCAGTTCGCCTTCGCCGTCTGCGAAGGCGCTTCCCGCCTCGTCACCATCGACCTCACCGCCGCCAAGGTCATCGCCACCACCCAGACCGGTCCCGGACCCGACGGCATGGCGTGGCTCCCCTCAACGCTTCCGAACCAGAGCTAAGAACGCTGCGTATCGACACGGTACCCTTCTGTCTTCCCCCATTTGAGGAGAAGCCCCGATGTTGATGCGCGCTTTCCTGTCCGGGATGCTCTGCACGTCCCTCGCCCTCAGCCCCGCCCTCACACCCCTGGCGGTCGCCGAGCCTTCCGGAGTCGTCATTCACTCCGGCGGCATCGAGGCGCTGATCGTCGACCCCAAGGATGCCGGCCTCCGCCGTGCCCTCGATCTTGTGGAACGCCGTCTGGTCGAACTCCCGCGCGAAGTCCCCGCCGACGACTTCCCCGCCCCCGTCGCCCAGGCCATCTGGCAGCTCATCGCCAACCCCATGACCCTCCGCGTCGATCCGTTCGACGCCCCTAACGACAGCATCCCCCCCTTCGCCGTCATGCTCACCGCACGCGGCAACCCCGAGCGCGGCGCCGAGAGCCTCCTGCAATTCATCAACACCTTCCTCCCCGCGACGGGCATGACTTTCTCCGCGCCGGACGCCACAGGCATCAGCGCCGCCGACACCCCCGAGGGCAAGTTCTTCCTCGGCTCGCGTGAAGTGGATGGCAACAAGCGGCTGGTCGTCGCCATGAACGCCCTGGCCGACAACCCCGACCCCGTGGGCCTCATGGGCCTTCCCGAAGGCGTGACGCCCGCTTTCGCCCTTCACGCCGATGCAGGAAAGTTCAAAAAGCTCATCGATGGTTTCATTCAGCAGGCTGGCGACGATCCGCCCGAGAACGTGACCCGGGCCTGGCTCAAACCCTACGGCATCGGAACGGAGCATCCGATCATCTTCGATGCCGCGATCGGCCACGCTTCCGACCGCGCGCTCATCCGCGCCGTGTGGCGCAATCACGCGCTCAATCAGAATGGTGACCCCAAGCGCCGCAATATCAACCTCGATTTCCTCAAGTTGATCCCCGCCGATGCGCTTGCTCTCAGCGCCGGCACGTTTGATCTTGCCAGCATGATCGAGGCCGTGGTCGCCACCGTCGAAGCCGATGGCCAGGACGACCCGTTTGCTGAGATCAACGACGAACTGGGCTTCAACTTCAAGACGGAACTTGTTGACACCCTCGGCACCACCTACGCCTTCTACCGTTCCGACGCCACCGGCGGCGGCGGACTCCTCTCGATCGTTGCCGTCGCCGAACTCGCCAATCCCGAGGTCTTCGCGAGCACCCACGCCAAGATCCGCAAACTCGTCGAGGAGAAGCTTGCTCCTGAAGCCAAGGGCTACCTCCGCATCCGTTCTTGGAAGCATGGCGATCACGAACTCTTCAGCTTCACCACCCCCGGCCTGCCAATCCCCGTCGAAATCACGTGGACCATCCGCGGCAATGCGTTAATCGCCGGCGCAACCCCCGCAGCGCTCATCGCCGCGCTCCAGATCGCTGAGAACCCCGGCCCGGGCATCCTCACCAATCCCGACATCGCCCGCCTCATTGGCGACAAATCGGCCTCGCTCGCCGCCGTCAGCTACATCGATTCCCCGCGCCTCGCTCGCGAAGGCTACTCCCTGGTTTCCCTCGGCTGCTCCGCCCTCGCCAACGCCGTTCGTTCTCCCACCAGCCCGGCCCGCGACCCCGGCGTCGTCATGCCCTCCTACGCCGATTTCATCAAGGGCATCCGTCCCATCGTCACGGTCTCAACCTGGACCGACAAAGACCTCGTGCTTGAGGGTGAGATGGACCGCTCCATGCTCGTCAACGCCGCCGCCGCTGTCGGTGGCCTGGGCGGCCCCATGCTCTTCGCGTACGCCTCGCTCGGCATCGGCATTCTCCTGCCGGCTCTCTCGAACGCCCGAGCCAGCGCACAACAACTCAAGAGCGCCTCTCAGGTCCGAGCCCTCGTCCAGGCGGCCATGGTCTTCCAGCAGGACCAGGGCAAGATGCCGACGTCGTTCAAGGACTTCCTCGATGTCGGCTACATCACCCCCGAACTCCTCATCCGCCCGAGCGACCCCGCCCACGACGGCTCCTCCGACTACGCGATGCGCTTCGACAAGGACTGGACCCAGGAGTTCAACGCCCGCCTGATCGTCGCCATCGAACGCGGCGCGATCATCAACTGGGACGACGGCGTCAACGTCGGTTACGCCGACGGCCACGTCGAATACCTCACCATTGACGAGTTCTGGAAACAAATGAGCGACGACATCAACAAGGGCGCCGCCAAAGCCTTCGACATCGAAGACGAAGCCCCCGAAGAAGTTGACCCCTAAGCCCCGAGTTCCTTCGCCCCGCGCTGCCACCGCTTGTTCAACGACGGCACAAAAGGCCCCGCCAGGTTCGCCAAACTCGCCTCCGGCCACGGCACCGGGCCTGCCTGTCCCCCGCCGAAGAGCGTCCGCAGGAACGTACCCACCGCCTCCACTTTCTGTCCGATGGGCCGTGGCGGCTTCACGCCGTTCGGGCGCAACACCAGGATCGTGACATCATCATCCGGTTGAGCCCCGCCGCACGCCGCGATTACGCCATCCAGGATCGCCCGCGCCAGTTCCTGCGGCCGAGTGACGTCCAGACCCCGCATCACCTCCAGCAGCCCGCTTTCTCCCAGCATCGTGCCGTCGCGCCGCTTGGCCTCGGTCAATGAATCGGTGTAGATCACCACCAGATCGCCCGCATGCGCCCGCACCGCGAGCTGCTCGTACGTCGATTCATCGATCACGCCCAGAGGCAGGTTCGACGCCCCCGCGCCGCTCGCCCGCTCCTGCTTGAGGATGAACCACTCCTTCCGCTTCGCCGCATACGCCAGCGGCCGCGGATGCCCCGCGTTGCTGAACACCAGGCAGTCCGTCGGCGACCAATACGTCGTCACGATCGCGGTCGCAAACATCCCGACCTTCGCGAGATGCCCAAACTCTGCGTTCACCTTGGAGAAGAACTCCGTCTGATCGACATAGTTCACGTACCGCCGCAAGAGCGTCCGCAGCTTCACCGCCGTGTCAGCCACCACCGGCCCGTGCCCCGACACGTCCGCGACCATCAGCCGCGAGATCCGCCCCGTGCCGCACGACGAGACATAGTGAATGTCCCCGCCCTCGCTGCTCCCCTCAAATGGACGCGCCAGCACCCACGCATCGAGCCCCGGCATGGTCACGCCGTTGTCCGACACGCCGTTGCCGCCCCACACCTCCATGCACTGCATGGCGTGAGGCGACGTGCTGGTGGGGGGCTCATTCATGAAAAACCGCGCCCAAGCACTTCGCCCGGGCGCGGCATTGGTTTTTGCAATGATCCTTGAATCAGAAGTCCAGCACGAGCCCGCCGAACAGCTTGAAGTCGCTGTTGTCCACCCCTTCATCCGGGTCGGACTCGTACTCGTGCAGCACGCCCACCATGATCGAAAGCCCGTCCGCCTGGTTGATCTTCGTCGAGGCGTACGCCTTGTTGATCCAGCGGTACTCACCCGTCTCGCCGAGGTCGGGGTAAATGTACGACGATCCGCCCACCTTGATGTTCTCGGTGATCCGCCACTCCAGGTCCGTCCCCAGCATCGCTTCGGGGTAGATCTCGTTGCGATCGGAGCCGAACTCTTTCACGGCGCCGATACCAGCCCGAACGCTCCAGTCGAACTCCGGAGTCCGGAAGATGTGGTACCCGATGCCCACGTGGCCGTTGATCCGGTGCGTCCAGCTCTTGTATTCATCGAAGTCGTAGCGCGCATCCGCGAACCAGAACCAGTTCGACTCCGCGATCGTCCACTCGCTGACGATGCCCGCGGTTCCCTTGTTCGTGTCCTCGTCGCCGTCGCTTTCGCCGTAGAAGTACCCGCCGTCGATGACGAGCTTGTGATCGTTCACCTTCTCGCCCTTGAACACCACGCCCGCGTTCACGTTCGCCGTATCCGTATTGCCCGACGAAAGCCCGCCGCCCAGCGTGAACTGGTTGTCCCACTTGTACAGCGACTCATTCTGGGGAACCTGAACCGCCGTCTCCGCCGCCTGTTCCGCCGACGGAGCCTCGTCCTGCATCCCCATGACCGACGCCGCCACCACCAGGGACGGCGTCATCCCGATCCGAAATCCTTCCGCCGCCGGCTCGGTCTGCGAACTCAGACTTCCCGCCAGGAGCGCCACTGCCAATGTTGTGCTGACCATTGCCTACGGCTCCACGGGCAACGCGGCCCCCGGATCCCCAGCGCACGGCAACCAAATGCCCGGCCGACCGGCTTACCACGCCACCTCGCGCGGGAAACTACCGCCCGACCGCCAAGCTCGCAACATCACACATTCGAAGGCCGCTGGCACGTCCCTTGACGCACAACGAACCTCCGCCTAGTCATCGCAGCGCGTCCGAGTCAGTTCGTCGGCTCGCACGCCACGCCGAGAACTTCATCCTTCGAGCGTTCCGGATGCTCGGTGTCTTCGCCGGTGGTAGCGGTGCGCGGACGCACCGTGTACACGCCCGACACGCCGTCCCAGTGCTCATCGGGATTGCGGCGCCGCGTTGCATCCTGCGGACGACTCCGCTTGAACTCGCGTTCCGGCGACTCGATCGGTTTCATGCCTCGATCCTTCATGGCGACCGCCTTTCTCCCTACTGGCGGGATCACCTCTCCTCTGCCCACCATCATCGCCTCCAAATGGCTCGTCGGCCACCCAGAGTCAACACCTTCACGAAATCTTCCCATCACATCCGGATTGATTCAGATGTGGGGAATGCTCGAATGAGCCGGTTTGCACCGAGGTAAACCGTTCAAGCGTTGCCGATTGAAAGGGCGCATGAGGCCAAAATCATTCTCAGCTTTGTGCGAATGAAACCGCTTAACTCTCGTCGGCTTCCCGCACCGCGTCGCAGAACGCGGCCATCAAATCCGCATCCTTCACCCCGCGCTCCGACTCCACACCGCTCGACACATCCACCGCCCAAGGCTGCACGATCCGCACCGCCTCGCCCACATTCTCCGGCGTCAACCCGCCCGCAAGAATAATCGGGTGCTCGCTCTGCTCCGTCACCCTGGCGAGCGCCTCCCAGTCCAGCGCCACACCCTCACCACCGGCTGATCCATCGATCAAGATTCCATCGATCGCGTCCACCTGGTTCCACTTGTGGAAGTCCGCTTCGATCGTCGCCGGGTCAAACTTGATCGCCTTGATCACGCTCGGCCCGCACGCCCGCACCGTCGGTTCGCTTTCTTGGCCGTGCAGTTGCACCAGGTCAAAGGGACACGCCTCCCGTGCCGCTTCCACATCCTTGGGCTTGGGATTCACGAAGAGCCCCACGCTCGTCACGAAGGGCGGCAAGAAGCTCGCAATCTCCCACGCCACCTCCGGCTCCACGAACCGCGGCGACAGCTTCACGAACACCAGCCCGACCGCGTCGGCCCCGCACTCCGCCGCCACCAGCGCCGTGTCCACATCCCGAATGCCGCAGATCTTGATTCGTGTGCGTCCCATGCAATCCCCTGCGGCCTCCCGCGTTCGATGCCTCAGCCCACTTCCGCCCGCAGTTGCTCCGCCACGCTCCGCTCATCTTCCGACAGCCGCTCTAAGACCAGCGTTCCCAGCAGCTCGCGCCCTTTGGCGGGATCGCCAAGATAGCGTGCCGACAGGATCGCCAGCATCAACCGCGCCCGCTCCGCGTCGCGGTCATCCGCCCGCTTGGCGAGAAATGTCCCGTACGCCGCCGCCGCCTCGCGGTGCTTGCCGATGCTGTAGCAGTGGTTCGCCAGCTCCAGTTGCATCTCGCGCGGAAAACTCACGTTCGCATCCAGCAGGATCAACTCGCCGTACTTCTGCGCCGCCGCGTCCAGATCCCGCGCTGAGATATGCCGGATGACCTGCGTCGCCAGTTCGGCCCGCGCATCCGGCGGCTCATCCGACTTCATCACACCCCGAACCTGATCCGCCCGCCACGACGAATCCTTCCCGCTCGTCGCCAGCTCCTTGAACTGCCGTCGCCGGTGCGCGTGCTTCCAGATGCTCAGGAGGTCGTACACCTCTCGCGGCAACACTTTGGTCCACAGCAGGATCAACGCGATCGATGCGCCGTAGAAATACCCACCCAGGTGCGCCAGGTGCGCGACCCCTTTGCTCGCCCCGAATCCTTCCAGAAACAGGTCCTTCACGATCGAGAGCGTGATCAGCATCCAACTCGGGATCGTCGTCGCCCCGATCACGATGAACCACAGGATCACTTTGATGTTCGTGAGCGGGAACAACACCAGGAACGCCCCCGTCACGCACGACACCGACCCCGACGCCCCGATCACCGGCCGCGCCGCGATCACCCAGTGCGCCCCGTTCGGTCCGTCCACCACTTCCGCACCCAGCAGCATGTGGCACATCCCCGCGAACGCGCCGCCCAAGAGATAGAAAACCAGGAACCCAAACCGCCGCAACCGGTCCTCCACCCCCGGGCCGAACACCAGCAGGAACACCATGTTTCCAAGCAAGTGCATCAGGCCTCCGTGAACGAACTGATACGTGAAGAACTGCCAGATATGCCAGTCTTCCGGATCCAGCGGCAGCGGCCGCCGCACCTGCAGCGCCAGATCCGGCTGCGTCCGGTCCAGCACCGCCAGAACGCCAAACACCAGCACGTTCAGCGCAATCAGCGCGTACGTCACCATCGTCGGACGTTTGTTGGCTCGATCTGTCCCCAGCGGAATGAACATCCGGCCTGGCGCACCTCTTAGAGCTTCATCGGATCCACCACCCGACCATCAAAGACGCGCGTCTCGATCAGGTCGTTCTCCCAACCATAGAGGATCCGTCCCACAAGGTGCGCATCGAACCATCCCTCGGGCACGCGAAGCACCAGCAGATCCGCCGCCGCCCCGTCCTCGATCCGGCCCGCATCATCCCACCCCAGCAGATCCGCGTTCCCGCGCGTGATCATGCCCCACGCCTCCGCCGGCGAAGGCACGACCACCCCGTCCCGCTCTTCCTTCGACTTCGCCGTCATCCGACGCATCTTGGCGACCTCGATCATCGCCCGTGCCACCCGAGGCATCGCGATATCCGCCCCAGCCGCCACATCCGTCCCCAGCGCCACCCGCGCCCCGTGCCGACGAGCCGCCCCAAGATCAAACAACCCCGCCTCCAGAAACGTGTTGGCAGTGGGGCAGTGCACCACGATCGACTTACGCGCCACGATCAGCTTCCACTCATCCTCCGACAAGTGAATCGTGTGCGCCAGCAGCGTCCGTTCCGTCAGCAACCCGAAACGGTCGTACACGCTCGTGTAGTCCCGGTCATTGGGGAACAACTCGCGGATGAAACGGCACTCGTCCATCGACTCGGCCAGATGCGTCTGCACCCAGGTCCCCGGATGCTCCTTCACCCACCAGCCGATCTCCGCCAGCAGCTCCTCGCTGCACGAGACCGCGAACCGCGGGTTCGCCGACACCAGTTGCCGCGGCGCTTTCCCGACCGAAGGCAGCACCGGCGGCCGCACCGGCCGGGTCTTCGCCCGCTCCCGGTCATCCGCCGTCAGGTCATCCGGCGCGTTCCGGTCCATCGCCACCCGCCCCGCGATGAAACGCATCGGC
>JBGSZV010000233.1:0-6410 GCA_041750235.1 Phycisphaerales bacterium | reverse complement strand
CAGTCGGGCCGGCTCGGGCGAGATTCGCTCGTGTGGAAGCAGGGCATGGACGGCTGGGCCGCGGCAGGCGGCATCGCGGAACTGGGGACGCTGTTTGGGAGCATGCCGCCGCCGTTGCCACCCCGGTAATCGCCCCCGGATTCGCACATCGAGCACCGAACGCCCATGGACGAGCGCGACCACGCAGAGCCCGGTGATCCGGGCGTTGAGGCCGACATCGATGTCACCGGCAGTGCGCCGCGGAGCGAGCGCAACCGGCGGTTCCCCTGTGCGCGGTGCGGGGCGCAACTGAACTTCGCGCCGGGGACGAACCACCTCAAGTGCCCGTACTGCGCGCACGAGAACGAGATTCCGGAATCGGATGCGGAGATCGAGGAACTCGATTTTCTCGCCGCGCTGGATGCGGCCACGAGCGCTGCACCGACCGAGGAGATTCGGATTGTCCGCTGCACGGCGTGCAACGCGGAGACGCAACCGGCGCCGAATACGACCGCCTTGCGCTGCCCGTACTGCGGGGCGAGCCTGGTGGATGTGGCGGGGTCGGTGACGCACATCAAGCCGGGGTCGCTGCTTCCGTTTGGGATCGATCGGCAGCAGGCGACCGAGGCGTTTCTCGATTGGCTCGGCAAGCAATGGTTCGCGCCCAACGATCTGAAGCGCTACGCCCGGAGCGAGGGCCGCTTTCAGGGGGTGTACGTGCCGTACTGGACGTACGACTGCGACACGACTTCCCAGTACACCGGGGCGAGGGGCGAGTACTACTACGTGACGGTCGGCAGCGGGAAGAACCAGCGCAGAGAGCGACGGACTCGGTGGTACCCGGCAGCTGGCACGGTGCAGAATGCGTTTGATGACCTGCTGGTGGTGGGCAGTGAATCAATGCCGGCAAAGCTGATCGAGGCGCTGGAGCCGTGGGATCTCGAGAACCTAGTTCCTTACGCGGATGACTACCTCAGCGGCTTCACCGCCGAGAGCTACACGATCGATCTGAAGAACGGGTTCGAGGATGCCCGCGGCCAGATGGACCCGATGATCCGCAGTTCGGTCAACGCCGACATCGGCGGCGACACGCAGCGGATCGACAGCCTCAAGACGCGGTACCGCGACGTGACCTTCAAGCACCTCCTGCTGCCGGTCTGGATGTGCGCGTACCGATACCGCGGCAAGCTCTACCGCGTGATGGCCAACGGCCGCACGGGTGAGATCCGCGGTGACCGGCCTTACAGTTGGATCAAGATTGCACTGGCGGTGCTCGGCGTGCTGGCAGTGATCGGCATCATCGTGGTGATCGCCAACCGGTAGCGATCAGTTCTTCCGCCAGGTGCGGACGCCCATGCTCGGATTCGGCAGGACCAGTTGTCCGTCGCCCTCCGGCCAGTCTTGGGGGACGGTGTCGTCGATGCCGTATTCGAGGCGGAGACGTGCCAGTTCGCGCTTGGTCTCGACCAGTTCCCGGGAGAGGGCCTGGAGGCGTGCGGCGAGTTCGTCACGTTCAGATTGGAGTGCATCGCGAGCGGACTGCGTGTCGGCGAGCTGGCCGTTCATTGTGGTCGTGAGATTCTGCTGATCGTTCAGACGGGCCAGTGCGTCGCTGAGCTGGCCCTTGGTGTCGCCGAGGGATGAGGCGAGACGATCGACTTCGGCCTGCAGCGAAGTGACTTTCAGGCGTGTGTCTTCGCCGCGGACGTTCTCGCGCTCGACGCGTCGCGAGGTCTTCTCGAGCTCAGCGCGGGCCAGTGTGAGCTGGTCGTTGAGCATCTTGGCCTGCGTCTCCGCCACGCCGGCGCGCTTCTCGCTGTCGGCGACGGCGGTCACGTTCCACACCGCGACGCCAGCGGCGAGAATGGCAAGGCCGCAGGCGGTCGCCCACGCGAATCGGAGCGAGCCGCGTGTGCGATGGAGTTCGACCTGTGCCGTTTCGTGAAGATTGTGCGCCGCCATGACGCCGGTGAGGGCCATCTGGAGGTGGGCGGTGTCGTTGGGTGAGAGCATCGTGGCCGGCTCGGGCTCGGGCTGACGCCGGCGGCGCTTGGCGCGCTTGGGCTGCTGCACTTCCTCGTAGGTGAGGATCTCCACGACCTCATCGGTCCAGCGCTGACGCCGAGAGCCGGCGCCGGGCTTGCCGGTGACCTCCGAGTCAGCGCTCATGTCCTCGATGGAATCTCTCTCCGCCAACGGGGCGCTCCGATGTCGGCGTGCGGTGGGCACGCTCACGTGGAAGTCTTCGGCTGTTTCCGGACCCGACTGAAGATCGAGCCGGACTTGCCGGGCCGGGAGGCGGAAATAACCGTCGTGGACGTCACCATCGTTACGCCTGACGGCGGAGGCTCGCCAGCATGCGATCGATGCGGTGACCGCTGCGACGGAGGCGGTCTTCACCGCCGTCGATCTTGCCGCGGGAGAGGGCGCGAAGGATGGCGTCATGCATCGCCGGCGCGGGGCAGGGGCGCCATCCTGTCGGCGGGTTGTTGGCGTCGAGGAGGATGTCGGTGCCGGCGTTGATCGCGAGGATGCAGGCTTCTTCGACCGAGTACCGTTGTGTGATCGCGCCCATATCGAGCGAGTCGGTGACGACGACGCCTTGGAAGCCGAAGCGCTCCCGCAGCGTACGGGTGGTGTGGTTGAAAGAGAGGGAAGCGGGATGCTGGGGGTCGACGGCGGCGTCGAAGAGGTGCCCGGTCATCACCATCGGGATTGACAGATCCGGATCGGACAAGAGTGCGCGGTAGGGTTCGAGTTCGAGATCGGGGCGGAAGGTGCTGGTGATGTCCACGAATCCTTCGTGGGTGTCGCCGGAAGATGAGCCGTGGCCGGGGAAGTGCTTCAGGCATGCAAGCACGGCGTCTTGGTTCGCTTGATGGAGCCATTTGCTTGCGTGGCGGATGACTTGCTGAGGATCGCTTGAGAAGCAGCGCTCGTTGCGCACCACGATCGGATTATTCGGATTCACAGCAACATCCACGCATGGTGCGAAGTTGACGTTGAAGCCGCACTCGCCGACGGTCGACCAGAGCATCCTCCGAACAACTTTGGCGACTTCGGGCGTCATGCGCTCCAGGCTTGCGGGGGAGTGGGTCGCGGGGAAGTGGCGAGCCATCGGCAGCCGTGAGACTCGGCCGCCCTCTTGATCCACTCCGATGAGCACGTGCGCGCCGAGCGTGAGGCGGAGATCCCGATTGAACTCTCGCAGTTGAGAGGGTGAGACGATGTTGCGTTCGGCCATGAGGCGTGCGTGCGCATCGGAATCGCCGCACGACTTGAGCCAGCGCATCGTTGTGAGGTTCACGTCGAAGAGGATGATGCCGCCGGCGTGCGCAGCGCGGCATGCGTCGAGGTCCTCCTGGGTCTGTGGGTCGTAGATGCTCGCTCCGCGGATGCCGACCATGAGCATCCGGCCGATCACCTTCGAGATGGACGGTTCGTCACGCACGCTCATGATCCCTTGGACCGATCATGCAGACGATGAACGCGGCGAGGGTGCCGAAGAGCATCTGCCAGCCGAGGGAAAGGCGAGATTGGACGAGCACGCCGTTGATCTCGTGCTCGACTCGGATCGGGCCGAACTGCATGAGCGCGACGCATGCGGCACCTGTGGCGAGCGCGGCGGCGACGCTCAGCAGATTGCCCCGGCGCGTCAGCACGGCCGTGAGAAAGACCGCGAGCAGCCCGGTATAGGCAAAGAGCATGACACCGATCGCAAAGTTCAGAAGACCCCTGGGCGCCTGGTCCTGCCACTCGACGCATGCGGCCGCGACACCACCGAGGATGAGCCCGGCGATGAGCACCGCGGCGCGAGAGCACCTGACATAGTGCCCGTCGCTTCTGCCTGGGCGCAGCGGGCGGTAGAAGTCATTGATGACCGTCGAAGCGATGGCGCCCATCGAGGAGGCGACGCTGCTCATGGCGGCGGCGAAAAGCCCGGCAAGCATCAGGCCGCGCACACCCGAAGACATCTCGGTGAGGATGAAGTGCAGGAAGACGGTGCGCGAATCGATCGGTGGAGGGGCGATCGCAACGCCCTGCATGAGGTCGGACCGCTGGTAGTAGATGTGGAGGAGCAGCCCGATCACAAGAAACAGCAGGGCGACACCGATGCCGATGACCTGCGAGAGGATGGCCGACTGACTCCCTTTCACCGCCGATCGGCACGACAGCACGCGCTGGGCGAGATCCTGGTCGGTCGCGTAGACGGCGATGTTGAAGAGCGTCAGACCGAGCACCGCTGACCAGAGGGAGAAGTCGGTGCTCATGTTCCAGCGCGTGTCGATGAGCGTGAGCTTGTTCGACCCGTCGGGTGCGGTGGAGTGCTGGAGCGCCGTGACGAGGTCGCCGACGGGGAGCGTCATCTTGTTCATCAAGACGATGATCGCGACGACGGCAGCGCCGACAAACAGCAGCGCCTGCGGTACTTCGGTCCATATGACGGCCGAAAGTCCGCCCATCAAGGTGTAGGCAATGGAGACCCCTGTCATGATCGCGACGGCTGTCAAAAGATGATCGACGCTGGTGTCGCCCCAGATGATGAGCGAGACGGGAATGGCGGCCATGTAGAAACGGGCGCCGCTGGCAAGGAAGCGGCCGAGCACGAACATACCACTGGTCAGCCGGGCGGCGTTGGGCCCGAACCGGTCGCCGATCAGGCTGTACACGGTTGCGGCCTTGGCGCGGAAGAAAGCCGGGATGAAGATGGCCGCGACGATCAAGACACCGATCACACCGGCGATGTTCTGTGCGAGGTAGGTGAGATTGCCGTTGTACCCCGACTCCGGTGCGCCAAGGAACGTGGCGGCTGAGACGCTGGTGGCCACCATGGAGACGGCCGCGGCCCACATCGGGATCCTGTGGCCAGCGAGCAGGTAGTCTTCCGCGGTCTTCTGGCGACGGGCGAAGTGGACGCCGATGCCGATCATCGCGGCCATGTAGATGCCGACGATGGACCAGTCGAGCGCGGAAAAGCCGCCGGTCACGTCGTCGCCCCGCTTTCCAGAGCGGCGCGGAGTCGCCGGTCGTGGCGTGCGAGCAAAGCATCTGCCGCGCCCCGATCAAGTCCTCGGCGCTGCATCACAATCGCGACCTTGACGTCCCAGCCGGCGCGATCGAGCAGCGCGAGCGACTCGTCACGCGAGAGCTGTGTGATGGCGGCGACGATTCGCGCGGCTCGGTCCTTGAGCTTGGCGTTCGTCGCGCGGAGGTCGACCATGAGGTTTTCGTAGGCCTTGCCGAGGCGCACCATCAGCGTGGTCGAGATGGTGTTGAGGACGAGCTTGGTCGCGGTGCCGGCCTTCATTCGCGTGGAGCCGGTGAGGACTTCGGGTCCGGTTTCAACGACGATGAGGACATCCGCGCCGTCGGGATACGGGATGGGCGTGCAGGAGAGCATGCCGGTGAACGCGCCGAGCTGGTGGGCGCGCTGGATGCCGCCGAGCACATAGGGCGTCGTGCCGCCAGCGGCGATGCCCAGCACGGCGTCGCGTGGGCCGACGTGGAGCGCTTCGAGTTCGGCGTGGGCGCCGTGGGGCTCATCTTCGCGGCCCTCGGACGACTTGCGGAGGGCGCTGTCGCCGCCGGCAATCAGGCCGATCACCATGTCGGGCGGCGTCTGAAAGGTCGGCGGGCATTCCGAGGCATCCAGGACACCGAGGCGGCCGGAGGTGCCCGCACCCAGATAGATCAGGCGTCCGCCCTGGCGCAGGCGCGGTTCGGTGCCGTGGACGAACCGTGCGATGGCGTCAGAAGTTCGCGCGACCGCCGCGGCGATGGTCGCATCCTCCAGATTGATGAGCGTGATGCATTCCTCGACGCTCATGCGGTCGAGCGTCATGGAGCGCGGATTGCGCTGCTCGGTCAGGATGCCGCCGCGATCGGCGAGGGGGGCGGTCATGGCTGGGTCATCGACCGGTGAGAGGGAATGCCTCGAACATTGAACCACGCGCCGGAGATGGGCGCGGGCGCGTGCACATGGGTGACCGCGGGGAGGGTGATCGGGACGCCATCGGCGCACAGCGCACCGAGAAGGGCCATCTCTACGCTCTCGCGGGCGGTGGGGGGGATGCCGCAGTGTGCCGTGGTCGCCACCGTTCGGGCGAGGGACGTGCTCAGAGTCGCCATCAGGTGGCGATGTCGGACCGAGCCGCCGGCGCAGAGCACTTCCGAATCCTCGGGAATGGCCGCCGCGATGGTGCGTGCGATCGCGGTGCTGACGCTTGCGGCAGCGTCGTCGGGTGAAAGGCTGTGCACCCATCGATCGATCCAGGAGGACGTTTCGTCGCCGCTCCCGAGCGAGCGACCTGAGCGGCGCTGGCTTGCGAGGGATTCGCAGAGTTGCTCGGTCGCGACCGGGTGGGCGGTGCCGCGGGCGGCGGCATTACCGTCGTCGTCAAAGGGGCGATGCAACGCGGCGCGGGCGACGC
>JBGSZV010000232.1:0-11897 GCA_041750235.1 Phycisphaerales bacterium | reverse complement strand
TCAGTTAGTCTAGGTTCGAATCCTAGATCCCCTGTTTTCCTTGTAACACTCGAATAGATCAGGACTTGCGAGCGGTGGCGGCTTGATCGGCTTCCGTGCGCGGAGGGGGGTGTTTTACTCAGTGTTTTACTCAATCCGAGGGGGTCAAATGGGCCCTTGGCGCTGGCGCGGCGGCCGGATGTGGGGATCGCGCGGGGTTCGGAAGTACCGAACAGGGGCGGGATGGGGGCATTAGCGGGGCATTAGCGGGGCGTTTGTGGGGCGTCGGCGGGGTGGGCGCGGTCCGCTGGCGCGTGGTTCGGGAGACCCGAACAACCCGGACCCACGGTCCGGGTTAACCCTGACCACGGGTCAGGGTTGGTGCATAGCACGTGGTTCCCAACTTTGCGCGCGTTTAAGACGCATTTAAGGCGCAATCAAGCAGCAAATAAGCCGCAAGCCCGCAACGAAGCCGCAGGGAAGCCGCAACCCCGACCGGCAGTCGGGGTTGACCTGTGCGCGCACAGGGGTGCGCACTGTCCGGAACAGTGTCCGGAATTCCGGACGGTCCGGACACCCGGAATGGCCCAAAACCCGCATTCAGAGCCGAGAAGCCCCGAAGTGTCCGGATCGTGCGCTGTCCGGCGCGTCCGGACAGTTGTGCGCGCCTGTGCGCGCACAACCCGGACCTTGGGTCCGGGTTCGGATCTGAGCGGGGTGCCGCCGAAGGGGCGGCATCAGTGAACTATTGGGGCTGGGTGATGCGTGTGTGGGCGGACTCGGAGGGGCGGATGGCTTCCTGGCCGTAGTGTTTGCGGCTGACGGTGGCGGAGTGGCCGAGGATGCTGGCGGATTCGGACTCGCCGACCAGTCGCTTGAGGTCGGTGGCGGCGCTGGCGCGGAGGGCGTGGAAGAGGCTGGGCCAGGGCTTGATCTTGGCGTGGTCGCGGGCGGACTCGACGAGCTTGTAGGCATACGCGTACTTCACGCGGAAGACCAGGTCGGCGCCGCGGCGGGGTTTGCTGGTGCCCTTGGCGATCTTCGCCGCCGGCGTGTTTTCGAACCACCGCAAGAGGTGCGTGGCGAGGCGCGGCTCGATGGGGACCATGCGGGTCTGGCCGGTTTTGCCGCTCTCGACCAGCATCTCGTTGCGCCCCCAGTCGATGGCGGACCAGCGCAGGGTGTGGGTGTCATCCTCGCAGCGGAGTCCCCCGTAGCGGCAGCAGGCGATCAGCGCTGACAGCTCCGCCGGCGTCGTCACGGCCTTGCGTTTGCGGTGGGCATCACGCTCGGGGACGACCTTCGGGAGCGCGGCGATGATCTTCTCGACATCGGCGGCGGGGATGTAGGGCTTCTTGCGGGCGACAGAGGTAAGTTCCTCGCGGTCAAAGGGGTTGAAGGGCACCAGGTCCAGTTCCGCGGCGTGCGTGAAGATGATCGACGCATAGCGCAGCATGGTGCGGATCGTGCCCTCGGAGCGGGTGCGGAGGCGTTTGGCCTTGCCGACCGGCCGCTCAGCGCCGAGCCAGCGGCGGAACTCGCGGGCGGATTCGCGGTCGATGGCCGAGAGACGGGCCTTTTTCCCGAAGTGCTCGACCAGCAGCCGACCCGCCTCGGTCGCCTGGGCGACGCTGGTCGCCGAGATGGTCGCGCCGGTGCCCTTGCGGGTTTTCTGGGCATACAACGGCAGGAACTTGGTCACCCACTGCTCGATGGTGACGCCGCGCCCCAGCGTCGAGAGGTGGGCGGGCTGCGCGAGGAGCTTGGCGGATTCCGCGGCGGCGAGGGTGGCGGCCTTGCGGAAGCTGATCTTGGCGGGCCCATCGGCGCGGCCGATCAGCACCTGCTTGCGGCGCCCGTGGGGGTCGCGGTAGTAGCAGCGCCAGTAGGCGTACTCCGACCCCTTGGCGGTGACGATGTGCTTGGTGGGTTTTGAAAGCAACATGGCGAAGATCCGGCTGTCGCCGGGTGGAGACGCCTCGCTCTGGGCTGACGCCACGCCGCGAGGCTGGGGAGGAAATGCGGGGAGGGTGTGAGGGCTTTAGTCCTTGGGACCGACCTCGATCTCTACAAGGCGCATCTGGATGACCGGATCGTCTGCGAGCGGCGATTTGGACCCATTCATGGCGGCCATCGTGTCGAACGGGACGGACTCGTATCTGGCGGTCGGCAGGATGACCTCGAGGTGGAGTAGGCCGTGCTGGCGAAAGTCGTTGAGGGTGATGAACTCGGGCGGTGGCACGCCTGCACGCTCGAAGTGTTTGTTGATGGCGTGTTCAAGCAGTCGCCTGCTCAGCGTCGAACTGAGACCATCGAGCGGACCTCCGATGAACGCAAGGGGGAACATGGCGGGGGCTCCTGGCGGGGAGTGAGTTGGCGGGCGGGCGCGGGCGGTGTATGGTAACCGCGTGATGCTGACGAGGTCGGGCTCTGCCCACTTCGGAGCTTCGCCATGAACATTCGAAAGTCTCTCCTGCTCTGCGTCGCGGTCGCGGGGCTTGTGGTCTTGGGGGCGTGTACCGCCGGGCAGGTGCGGAAGAACCTCGCCGCCACCGATCAGCGGATCGAGCAGCTCGACAAGGGCAAGGCCGCCGCCGAGCAGGTGGTGTCCACCACCGAGCCCATCCTCAACTTCCTTCCCGAGGCCGAGAAGGCCAAGGCAATCGAGGCGATCCGCCTCGCCCGGGAGACGCTGGCGGCCTACGAGCCCACCCGCGCCGCCTATGTCTCGACCCGCGATGAGCTGCTCGAGAAGCTCAAGGACGCCAAGGATGAGGACTCGGCGACCTGGGCCACCATCGGCACCGTCGCGAGCAACGCCGTGACGGCGATCTTCAGCCCCGGCGGGCTGCTGGCGGTGGGGATCAGCCTCATCACCGGCATCGGCGGGCTGATCAAGGGACGCAAGAACGCGGAGAAGGACACCAAGACGCTGGTCAACGCCGTCGATGCGCTCAAGATCCGCGTCCCCGCGGTCGCCGAGGCGATCAGCACCAACAAGGACATCTTCCTCACCACCCTCTCGCCCAAGGCGTGGGACCTGGTCGAGTCGGAACGGACCACGTAACGGCGCTTCTGGCGATGGCCCCGGGGGCGGCGCTGGGCTTCATGCCCGCGCCCGCTCCCGGGTTTAGACCAGTGGGCATTGGGCAACGGGCAATGGGCAATGGTCAGGAGTCCAGATCCGTGAAACTCACCAAGGGCGCGAAGGTGGATGTGTACTCAACGCACTGCTCGGGCGCGCATGTCGGGGAGGTGGTCGAGCCCTTCCGGGATGCGGTCGGGGAGGCGCCGCCGCGGGTGCACCTGATGATCAGCGTCGAGCGCCGCGATGGGGCTTCGTGCGGGCTTGATGACACGCTGAACCAGTCGAAGAATGGCCACCTCCTGCGCGATGTGCCGGTGCTGGTGTCGCCGTCGCAGGATGACATCGAGGCGATGCTGGCGCGGGAGCCGTTTGTGGGGGTGAGGCGCGAGTCGGGAGTCGCGAATCGCGAATCGGGGAAGCCGGACAAGAGAGACGCGGGCGCGAGCACGCGGAGGACCGCAGCGGAGGAGGGGGCCACGTGAGCACGCTCCGGCTGACGCACGCGGCGGACGCGATCCTGCTGGCCATCCGCAAGGGTGGCGAGAAGGCGACGGTCAACCGCTGCGCGGATGCGATCCCGGAGGACAAGCGGCCGGTGGATGCGTTTACAACCGACGAGCTGCTGTCGGGGCTGCTGTTCCTGGAGCGGATGGGGTTGGTGAAGAAGACCGAGGGGGCGACGGCGGAGTTGGAGAGGGACGCAACCGCATGATGAAGCTCAAGAACAAACTGGCGGCGGGATTCGGGGTGGGGGCGGCGGTCGTCATCGGCGCGGTGCTGGCGTGTTCGTTGCCGACCAAGGTGGGCAATCAGAACACCGCGCACGTGTCGCAGGGGCGGGTCGATGGTGACCTTGCATTCGTCGAGATCTCAGCGGCGCACTATGTGAGCGATGCCAACCCCAAGGGGTGGGGGTATCCGCACTATCTCTCCATCGAGACGATGGGGTGGACCAACCCGAAGCTGATGGAACTGGTGCGCGCTGCCGGGAAGGGCGGCGACAACAAGAAGATCCTGGCCATGTGGGAGCCCTCGGGGCAGTACGCCGGGCTTGACGACTGCATGGCGTGGATGAACCCGACGCTCGCGCGGGAGAACTGGTCGGAGCCGATGCGGCTGTCGTGGCAGCGGTTCCTCGCGGAGGTCCGCGCCGCCGGCTTGGAGCCGATGTGGTACCTGGGGTGCGCGGGGAAGAACGCCAGCGCCATCGTCGAGGACCTGGCCTTCGCGAAGTCGATGGGCGTGCAGATCATCGGGCTCGATGCGTTTTCGTGGGTGGTGCACACCGACCCCGCCGAGGCGCAGCGGATCATCACCGACATCCGGGCCGACCCACGCACCAAGGACCTGACGCTGATCACCGAGGGGTGGCTGCCGGTGGAACTCAAGGGCCCGCAGAGGGCGTTTTTCCTGCGGCACCTGGTGCAGCTGGATCTGGCACGCGGCGGGCAGGGCAAGCTCGCGGTGATGGACACCAACTGGGACCGGATGGAGCTGCTGTCGCGCGATCAAAAGATCATCAAGGGGTGCCGCGGCATCGTGCTCATGCACGGGTCCAACTGGGAAGCGGGCGACCTCGAGGCGACGTACCTGCGGGCGGCGAGTGTCGGGCTGTATGTGGCGGATTACCGGTCGAAGCCCAGAAGCCAACCACGGAGACGCGGGCGCAAGCACGCGAGGAACAACCAGCATCGGCGGAGGACACCGCGAGCTTGCGCTCGCGTCTCCGTTGGGTCACCGGAGGTGCGCTGATGGCGAGCACGTACTACGTCAACTCGGGGACGGGTGGATCGGACGCGGCCGATGGCTCTGCTTCGACGCCGTGGAAGACGATCACCTTTGCGCTGACGCAGGTGGCGGCGGGCGACACCCTGAACCTCACCGGCATCTTCCGCGAGTTCCTGCTCACCGTGCCGGTGGCGGACCTCACCATCCAGAAGGACCCCGAGGCGTCCGGGCGGCCGCTCATCACCGGGCACTCGACGCCGCCCTCGACCAACGGGACGCGGCTGTGGAACGACTCGGCGGATTACACCTGGGCGGGAGCGACCTGGACCGCCGACGGCACCGCCTTCTACGCCGTCGCCAACGCGCTGCCCGCTGACATCGTCGGCGCCACCATCAACTGGGAGACCTCGATCGACGCCTACGGGCGCCGCTATGGTCACCTCACCCTCGCGACCGATCTCGCCGACTGCAAGGCCACCGAGAACAGCTACTGGATCGACACCGGCACCAGCCGCCTCTACGTGAACCCCGCGGGCTCACCGGCCAACATGACCGGCCTCACCGTGCGCCTCATCCGCGGCGGCTCGGGTCTCACCGCGGTGGCCAAGCACGGCCTGCGACTCAGCAACCTGGACTTCGGCCCGCACTCGGACCCAGACGCCAACACCACCGCCTACAACGTGGTCCTCGATGCGTGCCACGATGTCACCATCGACGGCTGCCGCTTCTTTGATGGCGGCTATCACAACATGGGGTGGACCGGCAGCGGCTCGGTGCTGCGCTGCACGATCAGCAACTCGCACGCCTACGGCTGCCGCAACACCGGCGCCACCAACTGGGTGGTGCACTCGATCGACGGCACCATCGAGGATGTCGAGTACATCAACTGCTCGGCGCACTGCTACGGGCGGCTGTACCCCGATGGCACGGAGATCGCCGCCGATGCCGCCGGCACGCCCAAGGGCTTCTACAGCCACGGCTCGGGCGACCCCGAGACCATCGTCGATCTTGAGTACATCAACTGCGATGTCTACGCCTACGGCTCATCGGTGGGCGTGATCGCCTTCGCGGCCAGCGACACCGTCCCCGCCACCGACTGGACCCGCTTTGACACCTACCCGGTCAGGCTCACCGACTGCCGGGCCCTCGATGTCGGCTGCATCGTCACCTCGGGCGGGTCGATCGCGATCCGCCGCGGACAGTTCAACGCCGAGGACTTCGCCAACGGCCACGGCGACAACACCGGCACCACCGCGATGTGGAACGGCGGCACCGCCGCCTGCATGTACGTCGAGGCCGCCCAGATCGTCGTCAACACCGGCGTCGCGGCCTCGGGCTCCCGCAACCTCATCAACTGGCGCGGCAGCCTGTGCATGCTCAACTGCCTGTGCGTGGATTACTCGACGCTGAACACCATCTCGCGCGAGGACTTCTTCATCGCCAAGACCACCGGAGCCACCCGCATCAAGGTCCTGGGCAACATCTTCGCGCGGCTCAACAAGAGCACCTTCGTCGCCGCCTCGACCGGCACCTTCTGCAACTTCAGCCCCGTGGTCGCCGGTCCCAACTGGGATTCGAACCTCACCGATGTGGACATCAAGGGCAACTGCTACATCGGCATCACCGTGCCGGGCTACCCCGCCACCGCGGCCTTCGACACCATGACGGAGTGGTTCAGCCCCGCCAACGAATACAACATGGCCGAGACCGATGGCACCGGCCTCAGCGACCAGTACCCCACCGCCAACAACACCGCCCTGCGATTCTTCCCCATCGAGACGGTCTTCTGCACGCCCTCGCAGGGCTGGCTGGCGAACGTCACCAAATACCCGCGCACCAGCTACGAGCCGCAGGGCGGGATCAACGGGCAGCGGTACGACGGCTCCTATGGGCCCTTCCAGGAGGGCAACAAGTTCACCGGATACAAGGTCGGCTTCGGGGCGCGGCGCGACCGTGCGCGCTCCCGGTGCCGCGCAACGTAAAGGAACCTGTGTCATGGCCAAGAACAAGCTCAAAAGCGGCGCTCATGCGTCCGAGATCGACGACCACACGACCGCGGCGGAGATGCAGCCCACCGCTCCCGACCTCGAGACCGCGGCGGAGGTCGCCGAGAATCAGGCGGCCGCCGAGGGATCAAGCACCGAACCGCTCGCCCGCATCGGCCCCGATCAGGTTCCGCCGGTGAGCGCCCCCGAGGGGTTGCAGCGCGAGTTCGACAAGCTGCAGCAGTCGCGCGAGGAGGCCGAGAACAGCGTGCGTCTGGCCGCGCGTCGGAAGGCCACGGGCGACGAGTTCACCGATCAGGACCACAAGGACCTGGCGGTGTACCTCAAGACCGCGAACTGGACGCCGCAGATGTACGCCGTGGAAGTCGAGAATCAGAAGGCCCGCGCCATCATGCGCGATGCCATCCGGGAACTGCCCGCAACGCAGAAGCAAGAAGCCAAGGCCCGCGAATCGCTGACGGCACTCGAGGCCGAGCGTGAGGTGCTGCTGGCCGAGATCAACGCCCAGATCGATGAGGCGAAGGTGGAGGTGATCGCCGCCGAGGCGAAGGTCCGCGAGGCCACCAACGCCAAGAAGCGCCTCAAGGCCACCGCGACCCCCAAGGTGCGGACGCAGTACACGGGCGCCAACGTTGCCCTGGGTCAGGCCGAGGAGAAGCTGCGCGATGCCGAGCGCAAGGCCAACAACCTCGCCGATGAGGTCGCGACCCTGCAGCGTCGCATCGACTCGCTGGCCCCCGAGACCGCCGAGGCCGAGGCCCTGCGCGAGGAGATGGCCAACAAGAAGCTCAGCGCCAAGACCGCCGGGGCGGCGATCACCGATGCCCGCCGCGCCGTCGAGTCGGCGGCGGAAACCCTCGCCGATGTCGATGAACTGCTCCTGCTGTCGTGATCAGCGAGGCACCAGGCACAAGGCAAGAGGCATCAGTCCCACTTTTCCAAGGAACCCCCATCCATGAACGCAGCCATCGAGCGGGCCAACCAGCGGCTCGCTGTCGCCAAGCAGCGCCACAAAGCGGCGCTGGAATCACAGAAGGACATCACCACCACCGCCGCGCGGCAGACGCAGGAGGCCTACGACGAGGTCCGCGCGGCCGCGAACGAACTGGCGCAGGTCGCCGAAGACCTGCGCAAGGCGGGGATCGCGCCGGACGGGTGATGAATGGCCTCGCGGACCGACAATCCGGGCGAAGTCTCCCCCGCTGAACTTGCCAAGCTGTCGGGCTACACCAAGCAGCAGGTGATCAAGTGGTGGGCGATGGGGCTCGGGAAGCTGGGCCGCACCGTTGGCACCGGCAAGAAGAAACGGCTGCTCATCCCGCGCGAAGCTGGGCTCCAGTGGATCAAGGGGAATGCGGTTGGGATTGCGGGCGGCCACGGCGGCAAGCGGGCGAACTCGGGGCGACAGAAGAAACGAGACGCGACCGTCAGGGAGCGTGGGGAGAGCAAGGCATCAGGCACCAGGCATCAGGCATCAGTGCTTGAGCCTAGTGCCCAGTGCCCAGTGCCTAGTGCCCCGGCGGCTCCCCGCCGATTGACCCCGCCGCGGAATGTGGAGTCGGCGAGCTTCCTTCCTCCGGGGCATCCGGATGAGGGCAAGGCAGCGCCGGCGCGGGAGGCGCGGGGGTATGTGCCGCCGACGCCGGAGTCGTTGCTGGAACTGACCCCCATCGAGGTCAAGCAGCGGCTCGACATCGAGAAGATCCTGAGTGAGCGCGTCACCCGCGGAGAGAAAGAGGGGACGCTGATCAGCGTTGAGGATGCCCG
The DNA here is from genome assembly GCA_041750235.1 of Phycisphaerales bacterium. Taxonomy (GTDB): domain Bacteria; phylum Planctomycetota; class Phycisphaerae; order Phycisphaerales; family UBA1924; genus JBGSZV01. The sequence continues at coordinate 3,329 of JBGSZV010000232.1, read as the reverse complement.
CAAAGAGTGGACCGATGCCTGCACGGCCGTTGCCCGCGTGCTGGGGAAGATGCGCGACACCCTGACCTCCCGCCTCATCACCGATCTGGGGCTGCCCTCGGACCGCTCGCCGCGGCTTCGCATCGTCATCGAGCAGGAGGCGGCGCACGTGCTGCGCGCCCTGCGGACCGCCAGCTTCGGGCCCGATGTGGAGGGCGACTGATGGCGCTCGCCGAAGCGAAGTCCGTGCTGGTGGATGTCATGCGCCGGTGCTTCAAAGAGCCCGAGATGCTGTTCGTCGATCAGTGGGCCGACCGCTACACCGTGCTGCCCGATTACTCGCCGCGCCCCGGGCCCTGGCGGACGATCGTGGTGCAGTACATGCGGCAGCCGATGCGGGACTTCACCGACCCCACCGTGCACCGCGTGGTGATCATTGCGGGCACGCAGGTCGCCAAGAGCGAGGCGTTCGCCCGCTGCCTGTACTACGCGATCGCCTGCGACCCCGGCCCCGCGATGTACCTGATGGACTCGCAGGACCAGGCCCAGAACTTCATGAAGGACCGCGTGCGCCCCAGCCTCGAGGCGAGCGAGGCGCTGCGGCCCTTCATCCCCACCGACCGCTCCGACAAGCAGATCATGCGGTACCGGTTCGACACCATGGCGCTCTACCTCGCGGGCGCGGGGTCCGCCGGGCAGCTCGCCGCGAAGTCCATCCGCTATCTCTTCCCCGACGAGATCGACAAGTGGCCGCAGGTGCTGGGCGGGCGCGGCGGCACCGAGGATGCAGCGCTCAACGTGGCCCGCTCGCGTCTGCACGCGTTCGGAGACGGCGGCAAGGAGATGTGCGCCTCGAGCCCCACCGAGGAGGGGGTCGGCATCGCCCGCGAGTTCGCTCTCTCCGAGCGGCACGAGTATCACGTGCCCTGCCCCCACTGCCTCACCTACCAGCAGCTCCGATTCAAGATCGATGGCAAGGGCGGGCTGCGGTGGAACGGCGGATCCGGGTCCAAGCTCACCGACCACGACCTCATGCAGCTCTGCGACCGCGTCCGCAAGGAAGCGTGGTACGAATGCGAGCACTGCGCCGAGAAGATTACCAGCGAGCACAAGCCGCGGATGATCGCCCTGGGGGTGTGGCTGAACCCCTCGCAGACCGTGCGGGTGGTGGACCACAAGGCACTCGCGGCGCTGGACCCTTTCGACGATGTCAACCGGTACGAACTGGTCATCCCGCCGGGGGTGGAGGTCCTGGGCGAGCCCTCGCGCGGGGGCGTACGCGGGTACCACATCAGCCAGCTCATCAGCCCCTTCGTGACCTTCGGGCAGATCGCCGAGGAGTTCGTGCGCGAGCGCGGGCAGATCACCCGGGCCTTCATCAACCAGCGCCTGGGCGAACCGTGGAAGCACTCGGGGGCCAAGGCCTCGGAGGGCAAGCTGATAGAACTGGCGAAAGCCACGCCCGAGGGCGAAGAGAGCTACCGCAAGGGGACGGTTCCGGTGGTTGTGCGGCAGGGCGAGAGCTTTGTCCCGGGGGTGCTGGCGCTCATCGGCACCATCGACGTGCAGGCCGCCGGCATCTACTGGATCGTCCGCGGCTACGGGGCCAGAGAAGAATCGTGGCTGGTCGATTACGGCTTCACTGAGTGGCCGCAGCCGATCGACCCCGACACCGGCGAACTGCTGCAGGTCCCGGACCGGGGCAGCGCCACCGTGGCGGAGATGGAACGATTCGCCGAGCTGCTGCAGGACTCCTCGGCGCTGGTGTGCGACCTGATGCGGCGCTCCTGGCCCACGGTGCGCCCCGCCAAGTGCGGGCGGGTCGCCGGGGCGGTGACGGATGACACCATGGTGCCGCAGTTCTGGGGGGTGGACTCGGGCGCCCGCACCAGCGAGGTCTACGGGCTCATCGAGACCATGGGGCCGGGTCGGGTGTGGGCAATGAAGGGCGCGGCCAACATCCAGCAGCCCATCAAGGACTCGGTGGTGGCGATTGATGGGATGGAGCTGTCGGCGGCGCAGCGCTACGCCTCGGGCGTCGGGATCCCGCTGCTGACCTTCCAGGTGCTGTACTGGAAAGACGACCTCTTCGGCCGGATGTGGCACCGCCCGCCCACCTACGGCGCGTACCGCTGGCCGGTGGACCTCGAGATGGAGTACGACCGGCAGATGGGCGCCGAGCAGCGGGTGATCGTGCAGACCGGCCGCTCGATCCGGCAGCGACCGGAGTGGCAGCTGCGTCCGGGCCGCAAGGACAACCACTTCTTTGACTGCGAGGTGATGCAGCGGACGCTGGCGACCTTCGTGGGGGTGAAGGACTTTGCGGTGACGGTCGCCGCTCCCGAGCGCGGCATCTACGCCACCGGCGTGCAGGTGCGGAAGTGAGTAAAACTCCACCATCAGTTGTGGTTATGATTGAACGGCACGCCATAGATGGCGTTGATGAAGTTCCCCGGCGCGCCGGGGTCGAGCCAATGCAGCAAGGCGAGGTGCACGGATGACCTGGACCTACGGGGCCTACAAGAGCCAGAGCACCCTCCGCGCCCGCCTCGACATGGCGCGGCTGCTGCACGGGGAGATCACTGACGCCATCACAGCCGATGTGCAGGGCGGCGGCAAAACCCGCTGGAACTCACCGCTGACCACGCTTCTGTCACAGGTCAATTCTGACATCGAGAAGTACGAGGCGCAGCTCGGTGAGGACCATGTCGGACCGCAGATCATCAAGGGTGACTGGCGAGGGGGTTCGTAGTGCTCGCCTTCGGCGAATGAGGTAGGCGGCGGTCTCCGGGTTGACACCTCTGCGACCGCCTGCGGAGGAAAGGCAGAAGACGATGGCCACAGCACAAGCCCCAAGCCGCAAGTCGCACGCCGAACCAAGGCTGTCAGCACGCCAGCGGGCCGATTCCGAAGCGCGTGAGAAGCGGGAGATCCAGCGGCTGGAGAAGCAGCTGGAGGTCGAGGTCACGCGGGCGCGGCGGGTGCTGGTCGAGGGGCTCAGCTCCATGTACCGCGCTGCCGGCGATTCGCGGCTGCGGCAGGACCTCCGCGGCCCCAAGGGTTCCAGCGATTACATCGCGTGGCGCGAACGCGACAAGCTCATCAACGTCTCCAAGGCGCTGCTCGCGCAGTCATCTGTGTACGCGGGCTTCATCGATCGCATGATCGACTACACCATCGGCACCGGTCTTGAGCCGGTCGGCGAGGGCGAGGGCACGCCCGCCGATGAGGCGGTCAAGCTCTTCAACGAGTGGGCGGGCCGCTGCGATGTCCGCGCCATGGACGACTTCGGCGAGCTGCAGCGCAAGGGCCTCCGCGAGATGCTGGCCTTCGGCGATGCGCCGGTCATC
>JBGSZV010000231.1:0-6728 GCA_041750235.1 Phycisphaerales bacterium | reverse complement strand
GAGCGGTGCGGACTCGGCCGCGCTGGCCGCGGGGCGTCCGACCATCGGGGCGGTGGCGAGGGCCGAACCGGTGAGGGTCAGGAGCGACCCGGCGAAGACGATGGTGGTATGGCGAGAATCGATGAAGTTCGGCTGCATGGGGCTCACGGGCAAAGAGGCGGCGACATGGAGAGACGCGGGTGGTCAACCACCCGGATCGGCCCATTGCCGTCGGACACTGGAGGAGCCAGATTCAACACCTTGCTGAATCTGGGGTTACAGATGGCGGGCTCCCGGAAGGCTCACCCGCCCCCGACTGCATCGATGTCGGGGCTGGAAACCAGCACCGGCCACCGATTCGGCAAGTCGAGCCACGCATCTTCTCGGATAGCCGTCCGGATGTCCAACATGAGCCGCTGGAAATGCCGAACATTATGCAAACTTACCAGGATGGGACCGAGCATCTCGCTCGCCTGAAACAGGTGGCGGATGTAGGAGCGGGCGAAGGGTCGGGCATCGGCGGTGGCCCAGCCGTGGGCCGCGGGTGAGCAGGCCAGGCAGTCGCAGGATGGATCGATCGGGGCGTCGTCCTCGGCGTACTTGGCGTTGCGAAGGCGGATCTGGCCGTGGCGGGTAAAAGCGTTGGCGTTGCGGCCGTTGCGGGTGGGCAGGACGCAGTCGAACATGTCGACCCCGGCGGCGACGGCGGCGACGATGTCACGCTCGTAACCGACGCCCATGAGGTAGCGGGGCTTGGCCTCGGGGAGGAGCGGCGCGGTGTGGGCGACGACGCGGGCGATGTCTTCGGGGCCCTCGCCCACGGCGACGCCGCCGATGGCGTAGCCGGGGAGATCGATCGAGCAGATCTGCTCGGCCGACCGAGAGCGGCGGGAGAGATCGGTGCCGCCCTGGACGATTCCGAAGAGGGACTGGTCGGCGGTGCGGGCGTGCGCGCCTTTGCAGCGTTCGAGCCAGCGGATGGTGCGTTCGAGACTGGCGTCGAGGCGCTTGGTGTACTCCTCCTGCGTCGGTGTGTCGGCGAGCGCGGGGGGGCAATCGTCGAAGGCCATGATGATGTCGGCGCCGAGTTCATTTTGAATCTGGATCGCGCGCTCGGGGGTGAGGTGCACGCGGCTGCCGTCGATGTGGGAGCGGAAGGTGACGCCGTCTTCGGAGATGCGATTGGTGTCGCTCATCGAGAAGGCCTGGTAGCCGCCGGAGTCGGTCAAGATGGGGCGGGGCCAACCCATGAACGGATGGAGACCGCCGCGGCGCGCGACGAGTTCGGAGCCGGGGCGGAGCATGAGGTGGTAGGTGTTGGCGAGGCAGATCTGGCTGCCGGTCGCGGCGACGAGCGGGGGCAGGAGCCCCTTGATGGACGCCTGAGTGCCGACGGGCATGAAGGCGGGAGTGTCGAAGGAGCCGTGCGCGGTGGTGACGCGGCCAAGACGGGCCTTGGAATGCGATGAGCGGGCGAGGATCTCGAACGAGAGTGCCATGCGTGGGCGAGCGTAGCGGATCAGCGCCGCATCGTGCCGCGTTCGCCGCTTTGCGCCTGCAGGAACTTCTGCTCGGCGGGGGTCAGGCTATGGAGCCCTTCGGCGTGGACTTTTTCGAGGATGGCGTCGAGCTTTTTCTGCGTGGCGGCGTCGGGGCCTTTGAGGTCCTTGCGGCGCGGTGCTGAGGAGTGGCCGAAGATATCGAGGAAGTCGCGGAGGAGGTGCATGTTGCGGACGAAGAAGAAACCCGCGATCGCGCCGCCGACGTGGGCGGCGTCTCCGCCGGCGTTCTGGCCTCCGCGCAGGAGATTGAACGCGGCGAGCGCTGCCATGAGGTAGGCGCCGGTGCTGATGCGCATGGGGATGACCATCATGACGAGCATGGTGCCGTTGCCGGCGAACTTCGCGGCGGCCATCAGGATGCCGAAGATGCCGGCGGAGGCGCCGACGAGGGGCATGTACATGTCTTCAAACAGGAACCCGGCTTTCCACTTGAATGCGAGACCGGCCAGGTTGAGCACGAGATACGCGAGCGCGCCGGCGACGCCGCAGGCGAGATAGAACGAGAGGAAGCGGCGCCTGGTGCGGAGGTGCTGTTCGACCAGAGGGCCGAAGAAGAAGAGGCCCATCATGTTGAGGACGAGGTGAGAGATATCGCCGTGGAGGAACTGGAAGGTGACGAAGCGCCACACTTCGAGGCCGGGCAGGAATGCCTTGCCGGTTGAGAAGTGACCCCACGCCGAAAGCGGCGGCATGAATCGGTACAACTGCGTGCCGACGAACTCCTTGGTTCGCGTATCGATGACGGGGGCGCTGTACAGCGCGCCGGGGATGAACCCTGGCGGAGGAGCGGCGGGGCGTTGAATGACGGCGTAGGCGGGGTCGAAGTTGGCGGTGGTGTTTTCCAGGCCACTGGACACCGCGACGTACTTCGCGGGCGGCACGAGGGCGTCGACCATGAAGACGGCGACGTTGATGATCAGCAGCCAGGTGGTTACCGAGAGGGTGCCGAGGCGCGGCAGGCCGCCGCCGGATCGGGGGGCGCCGATGCCGCCACCCGCGCGAGCGTAATCCCGGTCACTGATCCCCATCGAGGGCGACTCCATCCGTCCGGAAGCGGGTCGTACGCCGACCTGGCCCTCGGGGTACGTGGTTTGATCGTCCGGGCGTCACTCGCCGCGTTTCTTTTTCGAGATTCGGTCGAGGGTCTTGCGTTCGCCCCGAGAGAGGCTGGCGATGCCGTTGGCGGCGATCTTTTCGAGGAGACTATCGAGTTCTTCCTGCTCGCGCTCGGCCTCTTCCGCGGCCTTGACTTCGGCCCGCGACGGACCGGATTCCTCTTCGAGGGCGGATGAGGTGTTCCAGCCGCCGGCAACGCCCACGCCTTCGGCGGCGATGTCGATCTCGCCGCGGAGTCGGCGGCGCTCGAGCCAGCAGGAGCCGATCCCGAAGAGGGCGATCATGAGCAGGAGGACGCTCTCGGTGAACAAGGCGATCCCCGCGAGGACGACGCCGCCCGCCAAGCCGACGCTGGTGGCGATTTCGGCCGCGCGACGTTCGCCCATCTTTGACCAGAGCAGTGCCTGGCAGATTCGTCCGCCGTCAAAGGGGTACATGACCAGCAGCAGGTTGAAGCCGAGCAGATAGAGGTTGATCGCGTGAATCCACCACAGGGCGACTTTCGCGACCAGACCGGCGCCGGCGGATGCGTGGATCTGGGCCAGTGTGTCGGACGGGCGCAGGGGATTGAAAAGGACCACGTCGCCCATGCCGAATGTGAAGAGCGCCGCGACGGTGACGGGGACGATCAGGAGATTGACGGCGGGGCCACCGATGGTGGTGATCAGGTGGGCCTTCCAGTGGGGCGGGGGCTGGGTGAGCGCGAGTCCGCCCCACGGGAGCATCACGATACGGTCGGCTTCGCCGCCGACCATGCGGCACGCGAAGCAGTGACCGAACTCGTGCAGCAGTACGAGGCCGAAGAGCGCGAGGAGCGCGGGGGCTTTGAAGAGGAAGCCCATGTGCGAGGCGGGGATGGACCACACGAGGAGGCCGACGAGGTAGATGACGGTGATGAGGTGCAGGCGAACCGTGATGCCCCAGACGCTGAACATCTTCAGCGTCCAGCCCAGGGGGTTCTGCGGGTTCTCGAAGATGCGTTCGAAGAAACGCGCCGCCCCCCCACCGCCCGCGAAGCCGCGGGGCTTGTCTTCATCGAACTGTGGAGGTTTGCGGGGCATGTGCTGTCGGGTCAGGGTTTGATCAAGCCGAGGCGTTGCGCGAGGAGGAGGGTCAACATGCTCTTGGCGTCCTGAAGCTCTCCGGAGTCGAGCAGTTGGAACGCTCGGGAAACGGTGACGACTTCGACCTTGATCCGTTCATCTTCCTCCAGCCGCTGGGGGACCTTGGTGAGATCGGTCGCGACGAAGGCGTGCATCAGTTCATCGGTCATACCGGGGGTGGTCAGGAACGTTCCAATCGCCCCAACCCTGCCCGCGGAATAACCGGTTTCTTCTTCAAGCTCGCGGCGGGCGGTGTCGGCTGGCGGCTCGGGGGGCTCCATCGTTCCGGCGGGGAGTTCCCACAGTTCGCGTTCGAGGGTGAAGCGCTGGTTGCGGATCATCACGATTCGCTGGTCGCGGCCCGCAGGGTCGAGGAGGGGGAGGATGACGACAGCGCCGGGGTGGCGAACGACCTCACGGCGGACGACCCTGCCGTCGGCGCCGGTGAAGGTGACCTGTTCGAAGTCGAACTTGACTCCCTTGTGGATAAGCGTGCGTTCGCTATTTCGGTGCATCGGGTGAATGATAGAGCGATGTCGATTCCGGACTCGTCGCCGCAGGATGCAGCCCCCCCGCCCCCGCCCACGGATGTGGCCCCGGACATGCGGCCAGGGGGGGCACGCGCGAGCGACGAGCCGATGATCCGGCTGCACAACCTGCATAAGCGCTTCGGACGCCAGATTGTTCTTGCGGGGATCAGCCTGGACTTTGCGCCGGGTGGAACGACGGTGGTGCTGGGGCCTTCGGGGTCGGGCAAGTCGGTGCTGCTGAAGCATGTGGTCGGGTTGCTGCGGCCGGACCGGGGCGAGGTGTTCTTCCACGGCCACCGGATCGACCAGTTCAGTGAGCGGGATCTGGGGCCGATCCGGCGGCGGGTGGGGTTTCTGTTTCAGCTGTCTGCGCTCTTTGATTCCATGACGGTGCGCGAGAACCTGGAGTTCCCGCTGGAGGAGCACACGAAGCTCTCGCCGGATGAGCGACTGGAGCGGGTGCGTGAGTCGCTGAAGCTCGTCGATCTGGAGGGCGTGGAGCAGAAGTTCCCGTCGCAGCTCTCGGGCGGGCAGCAGCGACGGGTGGCGCTGGCGCGGGCGGTGATGCTGCGGCCGGAGGTCGTGCTGTACGACGAGCCGACGACCGGGCTCGATCCGGTGCGGGCCAACGGCATTGCGGATGTGATTCTGAAGTTCCAGCGTGAGCTGGGCGTCACGAGTATCGTGGTGACGCACGATCTTGTGCTGATGCGCAAGGTCGCGAACCGGGTGGTGATTCTTCGTGACGGGCGCGTGCTTGCCGCGGGGTCGCCCGAGCAGGTGCAGGACAGCCAGGATCCGCACGTGCAGAACTTCCTGGCGGGCCGATACGAGCCGGATGAACCGGACACGCCGTTGGTTGCGGCAACTGGAAACGCCAGGAGGGCGACGTGAAGGGCAGTGTTCGGAACTTCATTGTTGGGATCACGGCCCTTGTGGGCTTGGCTGGTCTGGCGTTCATGCTGCTGATGTTCGGCGAGTTCGCGAAGGTCACGACGAAGTCCTACGACATCACGCTGAAGATGCCCAACGCTGCGGGGCTGAGCGACGGGTCTCCGATTGCGCTGAACGGCGTGCGGGTCGGGAACGTGTACTCGGCGCGCACGAGCCCTGATCCGCGTGACGGGGTGGTGATTGTTTTGCGTATCAACGAGCCCAACCGGGTGCCGAAGGATGTGGGCGTGAGCGTGAGCCGCGACTTCGTCGGCGACACGACGTTGGCGCTGACGGCCAAGCCCAAGCCCGAGGGACCCGATGTGGGGTTCTTCCAAAAGGGCGAGGAGTTCCACGCGAGCGCGGGGGACTTCATGGACCAGATCACGGGCATGCTCGACAAGCGGCTAGGCGGCCTGGATGAGGCGGTGAACAGCTTCAAGAAGCTGAGCGACACCTATGTGCGGGTCGGCGAGCAGGTCGAGGACTATCTCAAGCCGACGACGCCGGCGGATGTGGACGCGGGGAAGGCCAGCGCGAACCTGTCGAGCACGCTGCAGCGGATCGATCGCGCGGTAGCGGCGGCGGATACGTGGCTGAATGACGAGCAGATGCGGGAGGACATCCGCAGCGCCGCGAAGAACGCGAGCAGCGCGATGGAACGGATCGACACGGCGGTGACGAGCGTGAACGAGGCGGCGGGGGCGATCTCGCGGAACGCTGATCGCGTCGGCGAAGGGGTGGATGAGGCGGTCAAGCAGCTCAACACCGCGATGAAGACGCTCAACGACACGCTCGCGGATGTGCTGCAGATCACCGGGCAGATCAACCGCGGGAAGGGGACCATCGCCAACCTGCTGAACAATCCGGACCTCTACAACTCGCTGAACGATGCCGCAATCCGGCTGGAGAAGGCGCTGACCGAGGCGCAGCTGCTGCTGGAGAAGTACCGCAAGGAAGGCATTCCGATCCAGTTCTGATCGCCGGGGGGTCGCGTGGCGCGCCGCAAGTTTGATCCAACCCGCATGTCCGGCGCTCCGCCGCGTCCTGCCGACACGGTGCGGCCGTTGTCGGTGTCGGAACTGGCGTGGATGGTGGACGGGGCGCTCAAGGCGGGGTTGCCCAAGTCGATCCGGGTGGTCGGCGAGATCAGCAACTTCACGGACCGGACGCACTGGTATTTCAATCTGAAGGATGCCGAGGCGGTGGTGTCGTGCGTGATGTTTGCCACGGCGGCGCGGCATGTCGGGTTCAAGCCGGGCAACGGGCAGCAGGTCGTGGCGGCGGGGCGTATCGAGTACTACGCGAAGCAGGGACGGACGCAGTTCTACGTTGAGTCGATGGAGATCGTGGGGGCCGGAGCGCTGGAGGCACGGCTGCGGGCGCTGGTGGAAGAACTGCGGGCGCTGGGGTGGCTTGATCCGGCGCGGAAGCGTCCCTTGCCGACGTTTCCGCGGCGTGTGGCGGTGGTGACTTCGCGGACGGGCGCGGCGCTGCAGGATGTG
>JBGSZV010000230.1:0-16541 GCA_041750235.1 Phycisphaerales bacterium | reverse complement strand
GGCCGGTGCCCCAGTACCAGCCGCGGGCGTCCGGGCCGGTGGGGCGCACGCCCTGGGTCTTGTCAGTCGTTCCGATCGAGGTGGTCTCAGGCATGTCTATCTCGCTGGTCTGCGATCAGTGTGTTGGTTTGGGTGGAACGTTCAGACGGCCAGCACAGCGGGCTGCTGGGCGGCGTGCGGGTGGCTGGGGCCGCGGAAAACGCGGAGCTTCTTGATCATCTGACGACCGAGGCGGCCCTTGGGCATCATGCGACGGACGGCGTCCTCGATGAGCTGCTCGGGGCGGCGCTCGCGGAGGCTCTCGTAGCTCTCGGCCTTGAACCCACCCGGGTGGCCCGAGTAGGTGTAGCGGGCCTTCTGCTCGGCCTTGCGACCGGTGAGAACGACCTTCTCGGCATTGGTGACGATGACGAAGTCACCCGTGTCGAGGTGGGGCGTGTAGTCCGGCCGGTGCTTGCCCATGAGCACAGTGGCAATCTCGGTGGCCATGCGACCGAGGACCTTGCCCTCGGCGTCAACCACGTGCCACTTCTTCTCGATGTCGCCGGCTTTGGCGAAGTAGGTCTGGCGCATCGTGTCCCTTTCACTGCCTTGGGATGCTCCAAGGCGAAAACTCGATCCTCCCGCTTGTTGTCCCTCAGGGACAACCGCAGGTCCGTGGTTCCGACGAGTCGGAACGCTCATGTGCCCGCGGCCGTACGATCCGGCGGCTCCACGCGGGCCCGAAGCTCAGGTTGTTCCGACCGCCCTTCCACGGAGCAATCGGGAGGTAGAGGGTATCGGGACCGGCCAGAGTGTCAAGGGAGGGTGCCCGGGACCCCCTCTGGCGGGTCTGAGGGGGCAATTCGTTCGATAGAGAGGCCAATGACGCAGTTCCCCCCGCCGATCCCCCCCACTCGCCTCACCAGCCATGACGTCGCCGCTCCCCAGTCAGCGCCCGCTCGGGAGCTGTACTGCCGTGGGTGCGTGTACCCACTGACAAGCCTTGAGATCGAAGCAGGGCAATGTCCGGAGTGCGGGCGGGACTTTGACCTCCGGCGTCCGTTGACGACGCGCTCGTGGCCCAGGCCGGACGCATCGGAGCGTGGACGAACGCTGGTGGTGTGGGTCGCGCTGGTGTTGCTGGTCACGGGAATCGCGGCGATGCAGTTTTTCGCGGCGCGTGGCGGTCCCATGCCGGGCGGCCTGCCTGACCCTCAGCATGTGGCAAGCCCCTTTGTGAAGGTCTTGGGGAAGACGGCCATCGGCATCGAATCGATGCCCAGCGGTGGCGGCCAAGGCACGCAGATGCTTGCGCAGCTAGATGAGTCCGCAACGAACGCGATCGATCGACTCCGGGCCGTCGGCATCGCCGGTTGGATCGGCGGTCCGGATGTGGCGTTGACGAGGCTTGATGCACTGGATGCCGAACTTGCGGCCATGAACCCGCCCGAACCTGAACTGCAGGGCGACGCCAAGGCCATGCGCGCAATCTTCGCATCGACTGACGGCACAATCGAACCGGGCGATCGTCAGTTGCTGCTCGATCGCCACGGATGGTTTGCGGAAGTCGCAATGGCCGCCCGCACCCCCGCTGGCGACGCACGAAGGAAGGCATTCGAGAGCCAGGGGCTCGTGACGATCACTGTCCTGATGGGCGCCGGACTCACCGTGTTGTGCGCGGTGGTGCTGGGCGTGGTGTCGCTCGTCGTTCTGTTGGTGCAGTTCGGCAATGGCGGCCTGCGGATGCGCTTCCCATGGGATCAGGCACACTTCGAGCCCACCCGCGGCACGCTGCTCGAGACGATCACGATCTTCCTTGCCGGGTTCATTCTCCTGCAGATCGTCGCCGAGGTGCTGCGGCACTTCCTGCAGATTGATGCCACCCACGTGCTCATGTGGGGGCTTCTGCTGGTCGCGGGCTGGCCCACCCTGCGGCAACTGCGGTGGAAGCAGACGCGACTGGCCATCGGCTGGCATCCCGGTCGGGGTGTGCTGCGCGAGATGGGGGCGGGGATCGTCGGGTATCTCGCCGGGCTGCCGATCGTGATGATGAGCTTTGTCGTGGCGATGGTGATCATCAGCTTGCTCCATCAGAAACCCACGCATCCGGTGGTGGATGAACTGGGCAAAGCGTCGGTGTGGACGCTCCTGCTGATGTTCCTGCTCGCGACGGTGTGGGCGCCGGTGGTTGAGGAAACGATGTTCCGCGGGGCGTTCTATTCGCACCTGCGGCGGGTCACGAATCCGATCATCGCGGCGTTTGTGGTCGGCTTTGTCTTTGCGATCATCCATCCGCAGGGAATCGGCTTGGTGCCGCCTCTCATGACGCTCGGAGCCGTATTCGCACTCATCCGCGAGTGGCGCGGTTCTCTGATCGGCTCGATGACCGCGCACGCGCTGCACAACGGCTTCCTCGTGACGCTGATGGCGGTGCTGTTCTCCTGATCTGCAAAATGAAAAACGACCCGGGAGGCCGGGTCGTTTGCGGTGAACAGTCGGGGTTGATCAGACGCCGTAGACGGTGCTGACCTTCTTCTCCAGATGCCGCATGAGCGGGTCGTGAGAGAGTGGCTTGCCGGTGATCTTCTTGCAGAGGTCCTCGGCGGAGTACTGGCGACCGTGGCGGTGGATGTTGTCGCGGAGCCATGACAGGATCGGCGCGAACTCGCCGGCGGCCATCTTCTCGTCGCGGTTCTTGATGTCCTTCTCCATCGATTCCCAGAACTGCGCGGCGTAGAGATTGCCGAAGGTGTAGGTCGGGAAGTACCCGAGCGCACCCATGGACCAGTGGACATCCTGGAGGCAGCCGCGGCGATCGTCGGGTACCTGCAGGCCGAGGTCCTTGTAGATGCGGTCGTTCCACACGCCCGGCAGGTCGCGCGGGGCGAGCTTGCCTTCGATCATCGCGCGCTCGAGATCGAAACGCAGCATGATGTGGAGGTTGTAGGTGAGTTCATCGCTCTCGACGCGGATGAGGTTGGGCTTGACGAGGTTGACCGCCTTGTAGACATCCTCGGCGGAGTAAGCCATCAGCGCAGCGCCGAAGGTCTTGTGCGCCTGCGTGATGGCCCACTTCCAGAAAGCCATCGAACGGCCGACCTGGTTCTCCCACATGCGTGACTGGCTCTCGTGGATGCCGAGGCTGATGGCTTCGGCGAGGGGCTGGCCGAAACGATCGTGCTTGGGCAGGCCCTGCTCGTAGAGCGCGTGGCCGCTCTCGTGCATCGCGGTGCCGAGCGCATCGGCCCAGCCATCGGGCCGGTAGCGGTTGGTCATGCGTGTGTCGCCGGGGCCGACGCCCTCGCAGAACGGGTGCGCCGACTCGTCGATACGGCCGGCCTGGAAGTCAAAGCCGATCTTCTCGCAGATGAGCGTGGCGAACTTCTTCTGGTCCTCGATGGGCGTCATCGCGCGAGCGGCACGGTCGCTCGGAGAGTTGCGGACCTCCGCCACCTTGCGGATCAGCGGCACGAGACGCTCGCGGAAGGGCTTGAAAATCGCCTCGGTCTTGGCCGCGGTCATCCCGGGTTCGTAGATGTCGAGCAGCGCGTCGTAGTGCTCCTTGCCGCCGGCGGGGAAGCCCAGACATTCGGCCTTCTTGCGGTTGAGTTCAACGGTCTTCTCGAGCCACGGCAGGAAGGTCTTGAAGTCGGAGTTCTTCTTGGCGTCCTTCCACGCGTCCATGCCCAGCGACGAGCAACGGGCGATCTCCTCGACGAGCGACTTGGGGAGCTTGGTCGCATGGTCGAAGTCGCGCTTCATTTCGCGGAGGTTGGCCTCGGCGACTTTGTCGCCCTTGACCGACTTGTCATCCCCGGCGGCTTCAATCAGTTCGCCGACGATCGGGTCGGTGCGCTGGTCGTGCATCATGCCGGCGAGCATCTGCATCTGTTCGGCGCGAAGGTTGGCGGCCTTCGCGGGCATCATCGTTTCCTGATCCCAGCCGATCGTGCGGGAGACGGACTCCAGCACCGCCACCGACTTGAGGTGTCCGACGAGCGATTCGTACGCCTTGTCCACCGCGACGCGGGCCGGGGCTGCAGAAGCGCGCTTCACCTCGACGCCCGCGACCGCTTTCGGCGCCGGGCGTTTGACGCCCGCCTTCTTCTTCACCGGCTTGGGAGCGGGTTTGGCGCTCCTGGTCGCCTTCGCGGGCTTGGTGCTCCGCGCGGCTTTCACCTTCTTGCTCGGGGCCTTCCTGGCTGCAACTTTCTTCTTCCCGCTCCGCTTCGTCGCCGGCATCGATTCTCTCCTGAGTGTGGGGCCGGAATGCTACCGCGCCGGTCCGGTGCGGTGGCAACTGTCGGAAATGTGTCAAATGATCGCATGCGCCGTCTGGACAGAGGCGTCTTCATGGTGTGGCCCAGGAGAATGCGATCGTGCTCGACCCGCCCCGGCCCGACACCGGACAGACTCCACGGGACTGGTCGGCGTTCTTCCTCCGCCACGAGCGGCTGCTGACGGGGTTCGCGCTGTCCTTGACACGCGATGCCCACGACGCTGAGGACCTTGTCCAGAGTGTGCTGGCAACAATGATCCACAAGGGCGTATCGAGCGGTGTCGCGCCGGGATACGTGCTGACATCCATGCGGCGACTGGCGATGGATCGCTACCGCCGGGACCGAAGCGTATCGGCCGGGAAACTGGTCGATTCGGTGTACGACTTGGAGCGGCGGGGCGCCGGTACGCACGATCGAGCGGAGTTGCTCACCGCCGCGCTGTCGCAGTTGCCCGACGACGAAGCGGAGGTCGTGATGCTCCGCACGCTCGGCGAACTCTCGCTGCGCGACATTGCGAGCGTGATCGACAAGCCGCTGGGAACCGTCGCGACGCTGCACCTGCGGGCCATGAACCGGCTGCGGAGGGAAATCGAGCGATTGGATCCGATCCGGGAGGCTTCGCATGAACACTGATGGACACCTGGATGAACTCGAATCCCGGCTGCGGTCGGCGCCGCTCAAGACGCTCCCGCCGGGCGCGCGCCAACGGTTGCTGGCGAAAATCGCCGCAGCCGAGAGGCCGCGGGTGAGTGTGTTCGGCATCCGCCGCGTTGCGTCCATCGCCGCGGTGATCGCTCTCGCCGCGGTTGGTGTGCTGGCATGGCGCTTGAAAAATACTACTTCCCACCAGCCTCTTGCCGTCGCCATCGCAGCGACAAGCATGATCGACACCGAAGTGATCGCACACCGCTCGAGGCCCCTCAATGAACTTGACGTCCGCGAGTGGCGCGTGCTGCGCGCGTCGCATCAGACCACCGAACGTTGAAAGGACCCTGACCCATGAAGCGAATGATGCCGGCAATCGGAGCAATCTCGGGGATACTGCTGGGGATGCCCGCGTACGCGGACGACCGGCCAATTGTCGTGGAGATCCGGGTGCTCCAGGTCAGCCCCGAACGCGTCGATGAGGAGGCCGATCTGGCATCGCTCAAGAGCACCGGGATCGACGTGCTCTACAAGGGCGAACTTCCAAAGGGGTTCCCGGCGCTGCCCGAGCCGCCCACGGTGTCCCTTGATATCGACACGCAGCAGCCAGATGGATCCTCCACTCACTTCCAGGCGGACGCATTGGGCCTCGCATATGTACCGGCGGACGGCGAGATCGCGCTCGACGGCAAGACATTCAACATCGGCGTCAACGCCGACCAGCCAGAGTCTGCGTTCCGCTGCGTTGCATCGCCGCGGGTGGCGGTCAACCCGGGGCAGAAGGCGGAAATCGTGATGGGCCGCACGCTCCGCTATCTCGAGCCGGTTGAAGGCGGCTTGTACCGTGCCGTGGATGCCCCCGATGCGTTTGAAGGGCTCAAGGCGGCGGCGACCGCGAGCCGAACCAGCGACGGCGGCATCCAAATCGATGAACTGTCGCTGACGCTCTCAGAAGCTCACAGCCGCGAGCGACTTCCCGAAATCGCGCTGGACGTCGGCAAGCCGCGGATGCGGTCATCGACGCTGACGGCCACGAACGTGCGGATTCCCGACGGAAAGTACCTGATGGTGCCCTTCCACGACGCGGCGAGGGTGCCCCAAGTGAACCTGATCGTCCTCATCGCGGTCGCCGACATGCCCCAGCAGCCGACCACGGGCTCTGACTGAAGTCGGACTGACCGGCCGGCCGGTCAGTCCGCGGCCTCCTGCAGCGTGATGAGCGCATAGGCCGTGATGAGCACCGGGTTGTTCTCCATCCACCGATCATCGATCGTGCGGAACGAGCCGTCGGGATTCTGGAGCCCCTGCAGTCGGTCCACGAGATCGTTGGCCCAGTCGCGGGTCTCGCTCGACGAACCCTCACCACCAACGGTTTCGATGGTCGCCGAGCCCCACGCGTCCAGTGCGCGAGCCAGCGACAAGAAATAGTAGTACATCCCCTCGTCACCCATACCGGGGTTCTCGGCGACGGTGTAGTTGCGGCGGATCCAGTCGTATGCGGACTTCACGCGCGGATCGTTGCGATCGAGATTGGCGTAGATCAGGCTCTTGAAACCGGTGTAGGTCATCGACCCATAGCAGCGCAAACGGGAAACCTTCGTGCCGTCATCAAGGGACTCCTCGATGGTGGCGGCATGGCTCTGTCCCGCGCCGGCGGAATCCTTGTCCTCGGCAGTGGCATAAATGAAGCCGCCCTGCCGCGAATCGTCCGCGTACGCCTGATCGTTGATCCCGTCGACCATCTGGGTTCTTGAGAGGAACACCAGCGCCCGCTGGTAGGCGGGATCCGTAGACGAAAGCCCCGAATCGTGCATGCCCTGGATCATGAGGCCCAGGTTGGAGTTGTCGGGGCGCCCATGCTTGCCGTAACCGATGCCGCCGTAGAACGGATGATCCTTGGTGACCTTGCCGGTCTCGGTGGGCGCTTCGAGCGAGTCCTCGCTCCACTGGAGGCTGCGCAGGAAATCCTGTGCCGGCTTGATCGCCGATGCCGACTCCGGACGCTGCACCTGCGCGAGTGCGGAGAGGCAGATGCTGGTGTTGTACGAGGGAAGCACCTTGTCGTAGATGCCGCCATCGGGCTGGCGATACGACAGGATGAACTTCACGGCCTTCTGAATGCCCGGGTCTTCGGCGTCAATGGCGGGGTCCATCAGCATGCCGTTGACGACCAATCCGGTGATCGCGGGGTAGTTCGGGCCCTTGGGATCGGGGTTGACGCTCCAGCCTCCGGTGTCGGCGTCCTGCTGAGTGCGGAGCCAGGCGATCGCCTTGTCGATCATTCCACGAGCGGTGGCGTGGTGCGACTCGTCGATGGCGAGCGCCGGCGATGAAGCGATGGCAACGAGCAGGACAGCGGTGAGACGGCGTGCGAACATTAAGTCAATCTCCCTCGGCACTTCCGGGATCGAACGCCAAAGCGTAGGCAGGGTGATGCGGGCGTTCAGTGTTCAGGACGATGCCTGCGGCCACCACCGCGGCGGTCTCGATCCGCATGATGTGCGGTCCAAATGATGCGAAGCGGGCGCCGGCCGCACGGGCGAGGTCGATTTCACGTGGCGTGAAGCCGCCCTCGGGGCCGATCAGCAGGTGAACCTCGGGGCGCCCCATCGGGACGTACGCCGGCGCTTCAGCACTGGCAATGACAATGTCCGCTGATGCTCGGATCGCGGTGTGAAACGTGGTGCGCGGTTCGATGTCGAGCATCCACGCCCGGGCGCACTGCTTGGCGCTCTCAACCGCGATGCGCTGCGTGCGCTCGATCTTGTGTTCTCCGGGATCGACGACGCCGAGGTCGGTCGCGAGCGGCGTCCACGAGGCGGCGCCGACCTGCGAGAGTTGATCGATCATCTTCTCGAGACGCGGCCCCTTGGGTGTGGCGGTACGCACCCGCACCAGCGGCGCCAGACGCGGCAAGCGGTGGCGCTCGCGGACTTCGAGTTCCATCGCCCGACCGGCGTCGATGATGGCACAGACCAGCATCGCCCCCGCGCCATCGAGCACCCGGACCTGTTCGCCGACGCCCAGGCGCTTCACGCGGGTGGCGTGACGAGCCTCATCGCCTTCCACCCGGAAGGTGGTGACGGTCTCGGGCAGGCCTGGGATGAAGATCGTGTGCATCGGGCGTCCGGATAACAAAGTGTCACGGCGGGTGCTGGAACCGGCGGTTCAGCGGCGACCGGATGCGTCCGATCATCGTCAGCGTCCGGACGTGTTGCAACAGGACCCTTCATGACGTCCACTCCTAACCCGAGCACGCACGCTTCCGAGGCATCGGACCCGGCGGCAACGCCGATGGCACCGACCATTGCGAAGGAAGTGCGCGCCGAGCCAGCGGTTGAATCGCCGGAGGGAGCCTCCGACACCGCGCACGCAGCAGGGGAACCGCCGCTGACCGGCGCCGCCGCGGAGGAAGCGCTGCAACAACTCGATGCCACGCTGGCGGAGGCTGCGGAATCGCTTGCCGACGATGGAGCGGCAGACGCAGGCGTTGCAAGCGAGACAACCACAGTCACGCCCCAGCCAGTCGCAGTTGTCGGCGAGCCACCCGCCGAGGAAAAGGCCGGTGGCGCCGACGTCGAGAAGCACGAGTCGGAAACAGCCTCGGAGCTCGTGGCCGAGGTCGCCGATGCGATCACAAGTGAGTCTGCATCGAGCTCCGCAAACGATCAGAGCGAGTTTGAGACGGCAGCAGATGTGGTGGCACAGGTCGCCGCAACGGCAGCGGTGGTCCCCGAGTCGGTGGTTCAAGCGGCGACGGTGGCGGCTCAGCCCACCGAAATGGTCGCATCAACAATCGCAAAGCCGATCGCCAATGAAACGAACAAGCCAAACGACACCCACCATGGCCTGACGAAGCAGGATCCCGCCCAAGCGGACGCCAAGCCTGCTGGCTCGGGATCGAAGCAAGACAAGCCTCAGAGCAGCCGCACCACATTGTTGGCAACGGTGCAGACACTCGCGACGAAGGCCGCCGTGGGTGTGTTCGCAGTGCTGGCATTGCCACTTCGCTTGGTGGGCGACAGTGCACGCACGATGGTGGGCCTGTTCGCCGGTGCGACGCTGGCGACGGCGGGAATCGTGTGGGGCATGGTGCTCTTCTCGCCGCCGCCGAAGTCCACATCGCCGGTCGAGAAGCTGCTTGCGATCGCCGAGAAGGAACGCGAAGCCAAGCATGGCGAGGCCGATGGCGGCGGCCACGGCGCTGCCGCGGGTGGTCACGGCGAGAAGAAAGCCGCTGGCGGCGATTCTCACGGGGCTAAACCCGCGAAGAAGGACGACGGTCATGGGGGCGGCCACGGCGCCAAGCCCGCCAAGAAGAAGGAAGCGGCGCATGCGCCGGCGAAGAAGCCCGCAAAGGCCGGCAAGAAGAAAGACGACGCCCACGGCGGCGGGCACTAGGCGCCGCTCGCGCCGGGTACACTCCGCGGCGTGATGCAAACACTCACAATCGCCATCTTCAACGAGACGACGCACTGGAGCCTGCCCTCAGTGCTGGTGGAGCGCATCCGGCAGCAGGTGCCGGAGGGTGTCGTGGTCCGCCAGGCATCGACGCGCAACGAACTGATCGAGCTCTTGCCGGAAACGGACCACCTCGTGGGGTTCCCACTGACGCAGGAGCAGGTGCAGCACGGCTCGCCCAAGCTCAAATGGGTGCAGCTCACCAACTCTCCCGGTGATGCGCTGGGACCGCTGGTCGCGGCGCTCTCCCGCGGGGTGCGGGTGACTTCGGCGGCATCGATGCGAGCACCGCAGGTGGCTGAGCATGCCGTGGCGCTGATCCTGGCGCTGGTCAGGCGGATCGATGCGGCGGTGCTGGCGCAGCAGGAGCACCGGTGGGGCCAGTTCGAGATCGCGGCGGGAATGCGATCGCTGATGGGGTCCACGGTGGGGATCGTGGCGGTGGGCTCGGTGGGCCAGGAGATCGCGCAACGTGTCAAGGCGTTCGGGGTGCATGTGCTGGCGACACGCCGTAATCCCGCGAACCCCTATCTGTATGTGGACGAGATGATGCCGACGGACCGCGTGGGCGACCTGCTGCGGCAATCGGACATCGTGGTGGTCGCAGCGCCGCGGCTGCCCGGCACCCGCAACATGATCGGCAAACGCGAGTTCGCGATGATGCGGCCCAACTGCCTGCTCGTCGATGTCGGGCGCGGCAGCGTGATCAACGAGCCCGCGATGATCGAGGCGCTCCGCAAGGGGCGAATTGCGGGGGCAGGACTGGATGCCTTCGACGCCGAGCCATTACCCCCTGATTCGGCGCTGTGGTCCACCCCAAACGTGATTATCACGCCGCACGTCAGCAGCGTCAGCCCGGACTACTGGGGACGTGCGGCAGAGATCGTGACGCACAATCTCACACGCCTGGTCGAGGGACGACCGCTCGTGGATGAGGTGACGCCGGACTGGCTGGACGGGAAGGCGGCTGGGTGAGTCCCGCTCGCTCGCCCATGCGGCGGGGACTGTGGGCAACCGGGTTTTTGTGCGCGGGGAACGTGCTGGCCCACGAAGGCGTGGCGATCGAATCGCGGTGGACGTTCGGCGCCGCGCTCCTGCTTGCCATCGCAGGCTGCTTGGTGCGCGGGCGCGTGCAGATGGTCGTGCTCGGCATTGCGGTGCTGCTGATTGGGCACGGGGCGTACACCGCTCGCGTGCTTGAGTTGTCGCCCGACAGCATCGGTTGGCGACTGGGCGCCCAGCAGACGCTTGTGGAGGTCGAGGGCACCATCGCAACACCGCCGCGCGTGGAGCGGCCCCAGCGGGGCAGGCTGGCGGCATTCGCCTGGTACGAAAAACCGATCACCAGGTTTGAACTGCGGTGCGACACATGGATCGATGCACAAGGCGGGCGCGAGCGCATCAGCGAGCGGGTGTGGGTCCGGATCGGCGAGGCGGCCGAGACGTTGCGCGCTGGCGATCGCCTGCGGATCGTGGGGATGGGATCGGTGCTCGAAGGTCCGACCAATCCCGGTGAACGGGACATCCGGCTCACGGCAATGCAGCGCGGCATCGTCGGACGCCTGAGCACAGATTCGATGGGAACGGTGAAACTCCTTCCGCTTCGCGGCGCGTTTGATCGAATGCGCGGAGGATGGCTGAACGGCCTTGCGGGGATTCGGCGCACCGCTCGTCAATGGATCGAAGCGGATGCCGCTGACGACCCGTCACGGGCGCTCCTGATGGGCCTGCTGCTGGGTGAACGCAGCGATTCCATGCGCGAACTCACCGGTGCGTTCTCGCGCGTCGGCCTCGCGCACGTGCTTTCGGTGAGCGGGTTTCACCTGGTTGCATTCGTCATGACACTGGTCCTGCTCATCCGCGTGCACGGCGAGCATCCGCGCCTCGAACCGGTGATCGTCACAGTCTGCGTGGTGGCATACCTGCTTCTGATGCCCTCGCAAGCGCCGATCATCCGCGCGGGAGCGATGACGCTGGGGCTATTGGGCGCGGAGTCGTTCGGACGCCGCTACGACCGGCTGAACACGCTGGCGTTGGTGCTGGGCGGCGTGATTCTGTGGCGACCGATGGAACTGTGGGACATCGGGTGTCAGTTGAGCTTCCTGTCAGTCGCGGCGCTGATCGTGGTCGCCGGACCATTGCGAGTCCGACTGTTCGGAGAACGTCCGAATCGGGATGAACTGGCTCCCTTCGGACTGGTGGTGGAGTGGTTCAAGGATGCGCTGTCGGCCTCGATCGCCGCGTGGGCATTCACGGCGCCGATGGTGGCATATCACCTTGGGGTGGTATCGCCGCTGGCCCCGATCGCCACACTGATCACGCTGCCACTCGCGGTCGGCGTCGTCGGGCTGGGGTACGCCGCGGTGGTGCTGGGGATGGTTTTGCCGTGGGCGGCCGAGCCGGCGCGGTGGATGATCGATACGGGCGCGGGATGGCTCGCGGAAACGGTGCTGTGGATCGATACATGGCCGGGCAGCGTGATGTTCGTACGGGGAAGCGGCGCGAGCGCGGCGTGGGCGGTGGGCGCGACGCTGGTGCTAGGCTGGTGGATGACGCGGGCGAACTGGCGCCGTTGGACGGATGTCGCATCGCTCGTGCTTGTTCTTGCGTGGTCCGGCGCGCGGTGGTTGGATCCCCCGCTGCGTTCAGATGTCGCCCTTCGATTGGACACGCTCGATGTCGGCGACGGCTCGTGCCACCTGCTTCGGAGCGGCGGCGAGGCGCTGATGTACGACTGCGGATCAACGTGGTACGCGATCGGCGAACGAGTGGTGCCGATGGCCTGCCGTGCGCTCGGAGCGCCGAGGGTTGAAACCATCGTGCTCTCGCATCCGGATATCGATCATTTTGCAGGGGTGATCGACGTCGTGCGACCCCTCGGGGTGCGGCGAGTGCTGATCGGAGAAGGGTTCCACAAACAAGCGACGGAGCAGCCCGAGGGCGCGGCGGCGTACGTGCTCGAAGAACTCCGACGAATCGGCGTCGAAGTTCAAACGGTGAGCGCGGGGAACGAAATCGTGGTGGGAGACGCAAAACTGCGCGTCCTGGCGCCGCAGGCGGGGGCCGAGTGGCGCGTGGATAACGATTCCTCGCTCGTTGTTGCAGCGACCGTGGACACGAGCGTCGGAGCGCGACGCCTGCTGTTCTGCGGCGACATCGAGTCGTCGGCGATCGCCTCGGTGCGGCGACAAGGGGCGTTGCATGCCGACATCATGGAGGCCCCCCACCACGGCAGCGCGCGACCGGACGCCATCGAATGGGTCGGCGAACTGAATCCGCGCGTGGTGGTGCAATCGACGGGTCCATCGAGGCTTCGCGATGCGCGATGGGAGAAGGTGCGCACCGGGCGAACATGGCACACGACCGCGGAAAACGGCGCGGCATGGGCGGAGATCAGACGCGACGGCGACATCCGAAGCGGGAGCTTCTTGGAACGCTGATCACAGAAGCGCGATGGGATCGACATCCACCGCCGTGTGAGCGTCGCTCTTGACGAGCCCCAGATTGCGGACGTGTGTGAGCACCGACTGGATCGTGGGCGCATCCTTGGCGAGCAGTTCGACCGCGACGCGGTAATAGCCGGCAATGCGGCTGATGGGGCAGGGCATGGGGCCCTTGATGCGCAGGTGCGGCGATTCCACTTCCTGCATCGCGTGCACCGCTGTCCACGCGGCCGCGTCGGCCTTGGCGGCATCGGTGTCACGGAAGACGATCCGTGCCATGCGGCCCACGGGCGGCAGTCCGACCGCGGTGCGGAGGAGGAGTTCCTGCTCGGCAAAGCCGCGAAAATTGTGCGCGGCGGCGAGACGGATGGCCGGCTCGTGCGGGTTCATCGTCTGCACAACAACCCGCGAGGATCCGGCGGTCTGCGCACTTCGCCCGGCGCGGCCGGAGACCTGGCTCACGAGCTGGAAGGTCCGCTCGCTGGCGCGAAAATCGGGAAGGTCGAGCCCGGTGTCGGCATTCACGACGCCGATCAGCGATACGCCGGGAAAATCAAGGCCCTTCGCGATCATCTGCGTGCCGAGCAGGGCGCGGATCTCGCCCGAGGCAAAGCGGCCCAGGGCGCTGTGGTAGTCGGCAGCACGCTGCATGGTGTCGCTGTCGATGCGCAGCATCGTCTGACCCAGCACAAGCGACGGGAACTTGCGGCCGATCTCGATCTCGAGGCGCTGCGTGCCGAAGCCGAAAGCGCTGATGCGCTTGCCGCACGCAGGGCACAGTTCGGGCATCTTCTGCTCGGCGAGGCAGTGGTGGCAGCGGAGGATGCCGCCGGGCAGCGTGGACGAGCGGTGCTGCACCATCGTGATGTCGCAGTGGTCGCACACCTGTACCCAGCCGCAGCCCTGGTCGGGGCAGGCGATGTAGCTGGCGAAACCGCGGCGGTTGAGGAGAAGAATGAGCTGGCCGCCCTCATCGAGCGTTCGGGCGATGGCGCGTTCGAGCGTCGGGCCCAGCGCGTGAAGTTCACGGCGTTCCGTCAAGCGGTTGCGCCGCTCCTCGATCATGTCGACGATCTCGACCTTCGGCAGCTTCCCGCCGCCGACGCGGTCCTTGAGTTCGATGAGCCTGAACTTGCCGCGCTGGGCGTTGCGCCAGCTCTCGAGGCTTGGCGTCGCGGACCCAAGCACCACCGGACAGGATTCGATCTGGCCGCGCTTGAGTGCCACATCGCGCGCGTGGTAGCGCGGGAGCTGATCCTGCTTGTAGGAAGAGTCGTGCTCTTCATCGACAATGACGACGCCGAGATTGGTCAGCGGCGCAAAAATGGCCGATCGCGCCCCCACCACCACTTTGGCTTCGCCGCGCGCCAGACGGTCCCATTCTCGGTGGCGCTGTGATGCCGTCAGGCCGGAGTGGAGCACTGCAACGACATGGCTCCCGAAGCGCCGGACGAACCGCCCCGCCGTCTGGGGGGTCAGGCTGATCTCTGGGACCAAGACGATCGCGGCGTGGCCGCTTCGGAGGACTTCTTCGAGAATCCCGAGGTAGACCTCGGTCTTGCCGGAGCCGGTGACTCCGTGGACAACATGTGGACAAAATGTCCCCAGTGTTTCGACGACGCTCCGCACCGCCGAATGCTGCGGTCGGGTGAGCTCGACCGCACAAGCCTCCGGCGCGCTGGTGGCTGGCTCAAACCCGCGTGACCGCACCCCCGACGAGACGATTTCTTCGAGCAGCCCGAGGCGCTTGAGTTGGTTGACCGGACCGATCGTCCGCAGTCCCGCGCGGTGGGCGATGTCCTTTGGCGAGGCCGGGAAAGGGCCGACACGGCCTGCGGCAATCGCCTCGGCGAGCGTTCGGGCCTTTGGGGGCAGCTTTTCTGGGAGGGCGAGCGTGGTCGGCTGGAGCAGCGTTCGAGTGATCCGGCCGGTTTCTCGTTTCACGGCAGCCGGGAGCATCGCGGCCAGGACCATGCCGATGGGGCAGCAGTAATACAGGCTCAGCCATCGCGCCAGCTGGATCAATGCGGGGGGCATCGCACCCGCTGTGCGATTGGAAAGGGGCTTGATGCGGCTTGGCGGCACATCTCCGGGGTCGGAGGAGACATCGATCACGTAGCCATGGGCGAGTCGGTCGCCGCGGCCGAGCGGCGCGCCGACGCGATCTCCTATACGCAGGTCGGGAAGATCGGAGGGGATGGCGTAGGTCAGCCCGTCGGGGTTGTCGATGCCTCGCTCGAGGACCACACGGGCAAA
Source organism: Phycisphaerales bacterium (assembly GCA_041750235.1). Lineage (GTDB taxonomy): Bacteria > Planctomycetota > Phycisphaerae > Phycisphaerales > UBA1924 > JBGSZV01. The sequence goes on along the minus strand of JBGSZV010000230.1, from coordinate 1,474 downwards.
GCGCAGGGGTCCGCCGCCCGTTCGCGGGTCGGCGACGGGCGAGCTAAAGAGCGACGAGTGATGGGACTCGGGAACCATCGGGCAAGGGAAGCGTACCGGTGTAACACCCCGTGGGCGGCGCGGGGGTATCGGTCCTTGTCGTCGATGCCGGAGAAGCGGATTGGCCGATAGGAAAAGACGAAGGCCGATTTTTCCGGAACCAGAGGGCGAGTCGTTCGCCCAATCCGGAGGTCTTTGGTGTATGTTCCGCGCCGCGCCGCAGGTGGGATGCCGCGGCCGAAGCGCGGAGTGGTCCGAGGGGTGGTCTGCCCCCGGGGCGCAACGGTTGCTGATTTGCGTGACGTCGCATCTGTCTGGAGAACTGGCATGCTGAGCGTGTTCCAACGGTCCGCCCGGGTTTTTGTCACAGCGGCTGTCCTGACTTCGTTGGCGGGGACATCCGTCGCGGCGGCCGGTCTGACTGACCAAACGGCTGGTGCGGTGCGTACCGATCGACTTGATCATGCAGCGAGCCTGCTCGCGCAGGGACTGGTCGTTGAAGCCAAGAGTGAACTCGTGGTGCTGAACCGCAGCGCGACCAGCCAAACCGAGAAGGCGCGGATCTTCGAGCTGCTCGCTCAGGCAGACAAGAAGCTCTCGGCGCTCGACGAGGTTGAGATCAGCCTGCAGAAGGCATCGCTCGCGGTGAAGCAGGGCGACCTTCGTCTGGCCGACAGCCACGCGAACGCCGCCAAGCGGAACGATCGCGCGACGCCCGATCAGCGCCTGCGTGCCTCGAAGCTGCTGGACGAGTCCGCGCTGCTGCGTGACGAGTTGGCGCCGATGATCGGACCGGCTCTGGAACAGGCTGTCACCGACTTTGAGAACAGCGCATACCCCGAGGCCAAGGCCGGCCTTGCGAGCATCGCCCGCAGCGGCGTGACGCTTTCCAACCGCCAGAGCCAGACGCTGGTGAAGTACCAGCAGAAGATCGTTGAGATGGAGCGTTCGGCCGGCAAGCCCTTCGAAGTGGACTATGTGCCGCTGGGCGTGCTGCGTGCGGCGGGCGAGATGTCCGACGCAACCCCCGGCAGCCTCCCCGCCGATCCGGTGGTCATGGCGCAGCCCGCAGTGATCGAACCCGCTCCAGTGGTCGAAGTGCAGACGATCTCGAGCGCCCAGCCGATCGTGACGGCCGATGCCGAGATCGTCGTTGTGCAGGCCGAGCCGATCGAAACACTCGAACCCGTCGAGTCGATGGACGCCCCGGTCAGCGAGCCCGTGGTGTACGAATCAAGCGAGCCCGTCGCGTTCACGTCCACTCAGGACGATCCGAACATGCTCCCGCCCCGCGGTGATCCGGGTTCATGGCAGCCCGCCCCGACCCCGGCCCCCACCCCCACTCCTGCCGCCGAACCGGCACCCGCCGCTCCTGCGGACACGAGCAATGCCGACGCGATGCTGAATGACTCGGCGAAGTGGGATGCCGAACGCG